>JAJZRM010000033.1 GCA_021802685.1 Deltaproteobacteria bacterium
GCCGTCGACGGGTAAAAAGTCGATCGGGAACACGTTTCCGCCGTACTGGTCGCGCAGTTTCGTGGGGATGTCCAAATTGATGTCCCGGTCGTACAGGTTGTACGGGCGCCCGAGGAGGACGATCGCGTCCGCCCCGGCCCGCGCGACCCGGTCCACCGCGTCGATCCCGGCTTCGTTCAGGAACGCTCCCAGTTTCGCCTGTTCCCGGTACCCGTCGCGGATTCCTTCGCGGATCTCCTTCCGGGAGACGCCCAGCGGGCCGAAGCACTCGAACAGGTCTTCCACGAGGAACTTCTCGCCGTCCCGGAACCGGACGGTGGGGGACAACAGCTTCTGGCGCAGCTCCTTCTCCCACTTGGGGACGCCGGCGATCACGAAGGGAAGCGTCTGCCCCCATGGGCAGAAGTGGGATTCGGTGTGCGTGTGGACCGTTTCCGAGTTGATCATGTTGGGGAGGAAGAGGAAGTCGATCCCGCCCGCCAGCAGCGAGGCCACGTGCCCGTGCGCGACCTGGATGGGATAGCACGGCTCGGCCACGGTGCGTTCGAGCCCTTCCCGCGCGATCGCCTTGTCGGTCCGGGGGGACACCTTGATCCCGAATCCCATGCGGGCGAGGACCGATTTCCAGAAGGGGAACCGCTCGTAGAAGTACATCGCCCGGGGGAAACCGACGACGCCGCGGGGCCCTTTTTCGGAGGCCTCGGCGACCTGCCGGTCGAACCAGGCGTTCCGTTTCGCCACGAGGTCCGGGATCACCGGCTTCGTGTCGGTCCGGGCGGGCTTGCGGTACTTCTCGGAGCACTTGTCGCCCCAGTAGGTGCGGTTTTCCCCGATCCGGATCTCCTGCATGTCGCAGCAGTTGCTGCACCCCTTGCAGACGAACTCCCTTCGCTTGTAGTCGACCTTCGAGAGGTCGAAGCCGCGGAATTTCGTGGCCTCCCTCGTGGCCCGGACCTTGTCGCGGGCGAGGAGCCCCATCCCGATCGCCCCGATGACCCCGTTGTGGGGCGGAACGATGATCTTCCGTCCGAGGACCTGGGAAAAGGCCGCGGCGACCGCGTCGTTGTACGCCGTGCCTCCCTGGAAGTAGATCGTGTCCCCGATCCGGCGGCCCCGCACGACCCGGTTCAGGTAGTTCATCACGACGGAGTACGCGAGCCCGGCGACGAGGTCGCGCTTGCGCGCCCCCCGGTAGAGGTAGTTGTTCAGGTCCTGCTCCATGAAGACGGTGCACCGCTCCCCCATGCGGACCGGCGCCTCCGAGGAAAGGGCCAGGGAGGCGAACTCCTCCTTGATCTGTATCCCGAGCCGTTCCGCCTGCTCCTCGAGGAACGATCCCGTTCCCGCGGCGCACGCGTCGTTCATCGCGAAGTCGGTGACGACGCCGTTTGAAAGCCCGATGAACTTGGAATCCTGCCCGCCGATCTCGAAGATGGTGTCCACGGGAACGCCGAAGAAACCGTTGCTGATGAACGTGGAGCCGGTCTTGTGCGCGGTGATCTCGTCCTGGACCGTGTCAGCGCCGACCAGCTCGCCGATCAACTCGCGGCCGGAGCCCGTCGTCCCCACTCCGCGGATCTCGATCGAGTCGCCGAATTCCTCCCGCAGCGCCTTCAGGCCGTCGGTCACCACCTGGACGGGGCGTCCCTGGGTCCGAACGTAGATCTCCTTCAGCAGGTTCCCCTTCCAGTCGACCAGGGCGAAATTCGTGGAGACCGACCCGATGTCGATTCCCAGGAACACTTCCGGCCGTCCGGAGACCGCCGGGGGCGGCTGCACCCGGTTCCGCAGGAACACGACGTTCTCCGTGGAAAGGGGGGGCCACGCGGGGAAGGACCGCTCCTCCCGCTCGTCCGCCGCGGTCCGCACGACGAAGGCATTGCCGTCTCCCCGGCCCGGATCCGCCGCCGCGGCGGCCATCGCGGCGCCGAACGCGCCCATGTGGGCGAACCCGCGGGGCACGACCGCCTCGTCCGCCGAAAATCCGAAGACGTCCCGGATCGCGCGGACCACGCCGGAATTTTCGAAGAGCCCGCCGACCAGCGCGACCGCAGGAACAGGGTCCTTCCCCTTGTTGATGTTGCTCTTGAAATTGCGGGCCACCGCCTCGCACAGACCTTTGAGGATCTCCTCGGGGGAGTACCCCTTCTGCTGCGCATGGATCATGTCGGTCTTGGCGAAGACGGAGCATCGGCCCGCGATCCGGGCGGCGCTGGCCGCGTGGGCGACCATCTCCCCGATCTGTTCCACCCGCAGCTTCATCCGATGAGCCTGCTGGTCGATGAACGAGCCGGTTCCCGCCGCGCAGTCGCCGTTTGTGTCGTAGTCCCGGATGGTGAGGGGGGCATCCTTGCCGGCGGGTTCGAGGCGGATGACCTTCGCGTTTTCTCCGCCCATCTCGAAGATCGTGCGGACCTCCGGATGGGCCGCCGTCACGGCCTTCACGAGACACCGGAAATCGTTTTCGTACACCCCGCCCACCAGCGGCGCCAACTGCCGTCCGCTCTTTCCCGTGACCGACACGCCCGAGACGTTCCCCCCGCCGAGGACATCGACCCACTCCCGGAGCCGCTCGGGCACCTTGCGCATCGGATCGCCGAGAAGGCGGTCGTACGAAAGGATGTACCCGGTCCCCGCCGTCCCGAGCGCCAGCGGTTCGGGGGAAAGGAACGCGCCCCGGAGCTCGGGGGACGGTTCGGCTTCACCCCCATGAAGGTACAGGACGAACTTCATGCTGATCGAACCGACGTCTATGCCGATGAACATCTTTTTTCGCCTCTCCTTCCACGGAGAAAAATATTAGGTCATCTTGAAACTTACATACAATACCCGTGCCTGAAACGGATTCGTTTCGAATCGGCAACTTGCGGTCCTTCCGCGGGGCAATCCCCCCTGCGGCACATCCCGATCGGATACTCCATTATCCGATCGGATACCCGCCCGGCGGACGTGGCATTCCCGCACTCCGCGAAGTATAATTACCGACGGATCATCGAAACGCCAAGTTTGCGGCGAGGGGGAATATGTTCGGCATCGGCTTCCAGGAAATGATCATCATCCTCGTGGTGATCCTGCTCGTCTTCGGGCCGAAGCGGCTTCCGGACCTGGCCAAGAGCATGGGAAAAGGGCTTGCCGAGTTCAAGAAAGCCTCCGAGGAGGTCCGGAAGGGGATCGAAGAGGCGGTCCGGGAGGAGGAGAAGGCGCCGGAACCGCCGAAGGGCGCCGACGGTCCCCCCCCGTATCCGAACGAACCGGGCCACGGAGAGAATCCCCCGGCGGCGGACACCGCCTACCAGGGAACCATCCCCTTCGACGAACCCGTCCGCGAAAAAGCCGTGAAGGAGGACGCGGCGCCGACCGAGGCGGCCTCCGGCCCCGCGGAACCGACGACGTCACCCCGGCAGGGGTGACCGGACTTGGAGACTTCCCCGGAGGAAATCCGCCAGCCCATCACGGAGCACCTGGAGGAACTTCGCCGCCGGCTGATCCGTTCCCTGATCGCCTTCGGCATCGGCACGGCCGTCTGCTACAATTTCGCCGAGGAGATCTACCGCCGGCTGCTCCTGCCGCTGACCGGCGCGCTGCCGTCGGACTCCCACCTGATCTTCACCGAACTGACCGAGGCGTTTCTCACCTATTTCAAGATGGCGCTGTGGGGAGGGTTCGTGCTTTCCTCCCCGGTCATCTTCTACCAGGCATGGCGCTTCGCCAGCCCCGGCCTGTACAGGAAGGAGCGGAAACTCGTCGTCGTCTTCGCGGCATGGACGACCGCGGGCTTCCTTGCGGGGATGGCGTTCGCGTACTTCGTCGCGATCCCTTCGATCATGACGTTCTTTCTTTCCTTCGGACGGGCGGTCGTGGTTCCCATGCCGTCGATGAAGGAGTCGCTCTCGCTGGTCCTGCGCCTCCTGCTGATCTTCGGCGTGATGTTCGAACTGCCCCTCGTCCTGTATCTCGCCGGGCGCGGCGGCATCCTCTCCGCGGCGTTTCTCCGGAAGTGGCGCAAGGGAGCCCTCCTGGGTTCCCTCGTGCTCGCCACCGTGCTCACCCCTCCCGACGCGGTGTCGCAGATCCTGGTGTCCGTGCCGCTGTATGCGCTCTTCGAAGCGGGGATCCTCCTGTGCGCCCTGGGGGAACGGCGCCGGACCGACGCGCCGGTCGTTCCGTCTTCTTGAGTCCCGCGAGGAAATTCCCTATAGTCTTTTAGGATGGGACCCGGGGGGAGGAAGGTTTGACGAACGGCAGCGGCCTTCGGCCGCGGTACACCGCGGAGCAGATCCGCCGGATGGTTTCGACCATCGCCCGCCGGATCGACCGGGCCTATGCCGGGTCCGAGCTGCTCCTTGTCGGCGTGCTGAAAGGATCCTTGTTCTTCCTCGCGGACCTGGCGCGCGAGCTCACCGTCCCGGTCGCCATCGATTTCGTCCGCCTGTCCAGCTACGGGAACGGCACGTCGCCGGGGAGCCGCACGCGCCTCACCAAGGACGTCGAGACGGACCTTGCGGGGAAACACGTCCTCGTGGTGGAGGAGATCATCGATACGGGACGGACCGTCCGTTTCCTGCGGCGGCACTTCGAACGGAGGCGCCCCCGGTCGGTCCGCTTCTGCGCCCTCGTGGACAAGCGGGCGCGCCGGGAGGCGGATATCACCGTCGAATTCCCCGGGTTCCGCCTGAAGAGCGGTTTTCTCGTCGGGTACGGAATGGACTGCGCCGAAGCGGGCCGTGAGCTGCGGCAGATCTATGTACTGCCCGGGCGGCGCCAATTCACTTCACCAGCCGGAGGATCAGAATGATCATCGAGTGCAAGAACTGTCACGCAAGGTTCCGGCTCGACGAATCGAAGATCAAGGGAAAGGGAGCCCGCGTGAAATGCCGCAAGTGCGGCGATGCGATCATCGTCCTCAAGGACGCCGGATCCGGGACCGCCTCCCGCGAGCCCGGCGGGGAAGGATCTCTCGACCTGGGTTCCGCTCTCCGGGAATCCTCCGGAGAGGTTTCCCCCTTCCCCGGAACGCCCCGTCCCGACAACCTGATTCCTTTCCCCGGCCCCGCCCGGCCCATGGAAGCGCCTGGGCCTTCCGGGAAGGACGAAGTGGACATCGCGTTCGATCAGCTCCTCGCGGGCCGGGAGGCGCCCCTCGAGCCGCCCGTCGAAACGACGCAGGCTCCTGGGCCGGACCGCCTCGCCCCGGAAGAGCACGCCGTTCCCTCCACGGAGATCGACACCCCTCCGCCGGAAGCGCCGGAAGAAACCGCCGCTCCCCCGGAAGCGCCGGAAGAAACCGCCGCTCCCCCGGAGCCGCCGGAAGAACCCGTCGCCCCACCGGAAGCGCCCCTTCCGCCCGCGGCCGGGGAACCGTCCCCGTGGACCGTCGGCGAAGGCACCCTGGATTTCGCCCCGGAAGAGAAGGTCGATCTCCCGACCCGGGCGGAGGGAGGGTTCGTCATCAGCGATTCCGAAACCCTCGATTTCCTCCAGGAGGAACCGCGGGGCCGGGAGGGCGGCCAAGTCTCCGACATCTCCTCGTCGATCGCGTCGGTCCCCGTCGAACCGGAGGCGCCCCCGCCGATCGAATCGACGGCGTTCGCCGCATCCCCCGCGGAGGCGTACCCCGCCCCGGCGACGGAGGAAATCCCCATCGAGGGGAACGTGACGCCTCCCGCCGCCCTTCCCGCGGTCGAGACGCCTCCGTACCGGGAAGACGAACCCGCATCCGCCGCGCCGTCGCCGTTCCGGGAACCGGCGGCCGGGACCGAAGCGCGGCGTTCCGGCCCGTCGCCTGCCCGGATCGCCGGCGGCGTGCTGCTGGCGGCCGTGCTGGCGGCCGTCGGTTTCTTCGGATTCACGGAGTCGGGGAGGAAGACCGTCGAAAGCGTGGCCCCGCGCATCGCCGCGCTTGTCGGAGGCCGGGGCGCCGGCAAGGCCGCTTCCAGGTTCGAAGTGAAGAACGTGATCGGTTACTACGAAAGCGGCGCCGCATCGCCGAAGATCCTCGTCATCAAGGGGCAGGTGACCAACCTGTCCTCGGCGGGGAAAAGCGGCATCCGGGTGGCCGCCGCGCTGCTGGACAACACCGACAAGGTGCTGATGCAGCAGGTGGTCTACGCCGGGAACGTGGTGTCCGGGGCCAGGGTGAAAACCGATGGCCGGGAAACCTTGACGAAGTTGCTGGCCAATCCGCTCGGCGAGCACCTGGCGAACATGGATGTCCTCCCGGGGAAGACCATCCCGTTCATGGTGCTGTTCTTCGACGCTCCCGAGGAGATCGACAGCTACCGGCTGGAGGCGAAAGACACGGAGTAGAAGCCGCGTCGAGGGGTCACTTCTTGTCGGCGTCGCCCTTGGTCGGCGTGATGTCGACCTCGTTCTTGTCTTCCTTCATCGACTTCTTGAAGTTGCGGATCCCCTCGCCGATCCCGGCGCCGATCTGGGGCAACCGGCCCGCTCCGAACAAAAGCACCACGATCACGAGGATGATGAGCAGCTCCGACAATCCCAATCCGAACATTATCCCTCCTTAAAAGAAAAGGGGAATCGACCCAACGACCTGATCCCAGTGTACCGCGGTCCGACCCGTCCCGTCGCTATTTTTCTCGAATCGTCTCCTCCACCGCCACTCCGAAGTGCCGGCCCGCGCGCTCCTCCATCAGCAGCACCTCGTCCCCGGCCCCGATCCTGGCGACCGACGTGGCGGTCCCTCCCGGGCCCACGAGCCGGATCGTCTCGGCGTTCTGGAGGACGATCGAATGGTCGTTCCCGGACGGGGCGACGGCCCGGACCAGCAGGAGGGGGCGGCGCTCCACCTTCACCCGGCCGACGTGCGCGATCTCCCCTTTTCCCGTTTCGTCGACGAGCAGCACTCCGGAGCCCGCGGAGAGGTCCGACAGGTACGCGGTGCGGCCCCGGGGGACGCGGCAGTAGGAGTGGACCGCGCCGGCGTTGACGCGGAACGGCCGCGGCAGGACGTACGGGTTCGGGATGTTTTCCGCGCAGACCAGGAACAGGCCCGCGCTCCCGTTCCCGACCAGCATCCCGCGGCTTCCCTCGATCCACGTGCAGGTGTCCACGCACACCCGGTCGCCCATCCCGAGGGGGACCACCTCGGCCACCTTCCCCGCCACGAGGGAAACATCTTCCGCGCGGACCTTTGCGGCCTCGGCCAGCGCGCGGATCCCCGAGGGATCGGGGGAATCGAGGACCAGCCCGTGCACCCCCCGTTCCAGCACGCCGCGGTACAGGGCGACGTCTTCCGGGGTCTTCGCGACGGCGAGCACCGTGCGCTCCAGCGCGACCAGGTTTTCCAACGGGATGATCTCCCGCTCTCCGGGAAAAACGATCCAGGCGGTTCCCGGGGGGGAGGAGGCGATGCGCGCCTCGTCCTCCTTCCGTTCCATCCGGGTCACGCGGAAGTCGATCCCCTCGCGAAGGTCGCCGTCGCCGCAGGCCACCGTCACCCGCCCGAGCGAACGGGCGAGATCCGCGCACCCGTCCGGCACCCAGAGCGCCTCCACCCCCGACTCGAGGGCGGAAACCGCCGCCTCCTTGTCCCAGGGGATGACCCGGGCCCACAAGCGCGGAAAACTCAAAGGTTGTTCCCCTTCAGGAGGCCGGCCGCCTCCTTCACGGTGGCGCTCCCCTGGACGATCGCCGCGATGGCCTTCACCATCAACGCCGGGGTGCGGTGCTGGAAGACGTTCCGCCCGATCGACGCCCCCGCGCCGCCCGCGACGATCGCGTCGTGGACCATGCGGAGAACCTCCCCGTCGCTCTCCATCTTCTCGCCTCCCGCGATGACCACGGGGGAGGCGCACCCTCCCGTGACTTCGCGGAACGTCTCGACGGAACCCGTGTACGGGACCTTGACGATGTCCGCCCCCATCTCCGCCCCGACGCGGGCGGCGTGCCGGACGAACCGCACGTCGTACTCGTTCTTGACCTTCGGCCCCCTCGTGTACATCATCGCCAGGAGAGGCATCCCCCACCGCTGGCATGCGCTCGATACGATTCCGAAGTCCCGCAACATCTGCGCCTCGTCCTCGGCCCCCAGGTTCACGTGGATCGACACCCCGTCGGCGCCCATCTGGAGGGCGTCCTCCACCGTGGCGACCAGGACCTTCCGGTTGGAGTCCGGGGACAAGGTGGTGCTCGCGGAGAGGTGCAGGATGAGGCCCAGGTCTTTCCCGTATCCCCGATGGCCGAACATGGCGGCACCGCGGTGCACGATCGCCGCGTTGGCCCCCCCCTCGGCGATCAGGTTCGCCGCGGGCGGGATCTGGATCAATCCCTGGATCGGCCCCACGGTCATGCCATGGTCCAGCGGGACGATCACGGTCCGCCGGGTGTTCCGGTCCAGGATACGTTCCATCCGGATCTTTTTCCCGATCATGTTCGCGCTTGCCTCCATCCGCCCTCGGATTTCCCGGGCGCCTCGCCCTACTTGAACGCCCCGCGGACCTTCAGCAGTTCGTTCAGGTAGATCAGGTTGTCGGCGAACTTCACAGCCTCTTCGTACTTGACCTTCCCGGCCACGACCAGTTCCGCCAGGGTCCAGTCGATGGACACCAGCTCCTCGACGTTGGCCTGCATCATGCCGCGAAGCTGGTGCGCCTTCCCTTCCCGGATGGCGTTGCGGACGCGCAGGGAGGTCGCCATCTTCTCCCAGGCCAGCACCCGCCCGACGCCCCCGGCCCGTTTCAGGAGGCGCTGGGAGAAGACGAGCAGCAGGCATTCCGCCATCTGGGCGCGGACCTGGGACTGCTGGCCCGCGGGGAAACTGTCGACGATCCGGTCCACCGCCGACGTGGAGTTCATGGAGTGGAGCGTCCCCACCACAAGGTGACCCGTTTCCGCCGCGGTGAGGGCGATCGAGATGCTCTCGTAGTCCCGGAGTTCCCCGATCACGATGACGTCGGGGTTCTGCCGGAAGACGTGCCGGAGGCCGTCGGCGAAGGTGAGGGTATCCGTGCCCACCTCCCGCTGGTTGACGTTGGAACTCTTGTGCCGGAAGGTGAACTCGACGGGGTCCTCGATGGTGATGATGTTCGCCTTCCGCTCGCGGTTGATCGTCTCGACGATCCACGCGAGGGTGGTGGATTTCCCGTGCCCGTTGGGACCCGTCACGAGGATGAGTCCCTGGTTTTTCAGGGCGAACTCCTTCAGGAAGTCGGGGATCCCCAGTTCCGCCGCCGAAGGGACGGTCTCGGATACGTGCCGGGCGGTGAACGCGATCGAATTGCGCTGCCGGTACAGGTTGCACCGGAACCGCCCCACGCCGGAGAGGGAAAAGGCGAAATCCAGCTCCAGGCTTCCCTGGAAGATCCGCCGCTGCTCCGGAGTGAGGATCGCGAAGATCATCTGCTCGATGTCCGCGGGCTTCATGGCCGGCAGGTTGAGCCGGCGGATCTCGTTGTCCACCCGGATCGAGGGGATCGCCCCCGCGGAAAGGTGGAGGTCCTGGCCGTTCCAGGCGAGGAGCAGGGAAAGCATGCCGGCGAGGTTGCCCTCCACGCGGGACCGCCTGGAGGCGTCGGTCTCCGCCTCGAACTTCAGGGCAGCGGTGCCGTACCCGTGCGCCTGGAAGAAGACCAGCGCCTGTTCGAACTGGGTGGCCGACAGGATGACGGGTTTGTTCCTGTGGCCGGACTGGAACTCCACTTCGGTCAGGGCGGCCATGTCGGTGGGGTCGACCATCCCCACGACCAGGCTCTTCCCCTCGAAACCGATCGGCAGCAGGCGGCGGAGGCGGACCGTTTCGATGTTGACCAGGCGCTGCACGGACGCGGGCACCTCGACCTTTGCAAGGTTTATGTGCTGGATCCCCATCTGCTCGGAGAGGAACTGGAGGAGGCTTCCCTCGGCGATGAAGCCGAGGCGGATCAGGTTTTCCCCGAGGGTCCCCCCGAGCTGGTTCTGGCTCCGGAGGGCGTCGTTCAGCTGCTCCTGCCGTATCACTCCCGCGGACACCAGGATCTCGCCGATTTTCATTTTCTTTTCAGCCATCTTCGGCCTCCTCCGGCGGACGTGGGCGGCGCCGCCGCAACAGCTCAATTTATCGCACGGGGCGAATGCCGGGCAATACCAATTTCACCCGCCGCTTTTCCCCTTGCGGGAGCACAGGGGCGCCAGCGGGCACGAGGGGCAGATCCCCTTGCGGTTCCGGGTGCAGATCCGGAGGATGCCGATGCGGGTCAGCGGGTAGTCGAATTTCACGGGATCTTCCGGGCAGACCGCCCGCAGGGAAGCGGTGATCTCCTCGGCCATCCGCCAGTCCCGCGTCTTCCTCCGGGTGAGCCCGAGGCACTCCCCCATCCGCACCATGTGGGTATCGAGAGGAACGATGAGGTCCCGGGGCGATACGGCCTTCCACAGCCCGAGATCCACGCCGTCCGCTTCCCGGACCATCCACCGCAGGAACAGGTTGTGCCGCTTGCACGCCGAACCCCGTTCCGGCCGCGGGAAGAGGAAATCGCGCTGCCGGGGAAAGGCGTCTCCCCAGCGCGCCCGGAACCCCGACAGGAAGCGGGCGAGGTCCCGCCGCAGGTCGGGGGGTTCCCCTCCCCTCCCGTCGAGATAAAGCCGCTCCAACGTCCCGTGGTCGAGGCACGCTTCGCGCACGGCCCGGAGGAACCGGTAGACGCCGTCGGGGGAAATGAACCGGTGGGACAATCCGTCGCACGCGTCCCGGGGAAGCGGCCCGGGGCCGGTCAGCGCGGCGAGGGGCGACGGTTGGAGAAGGCCGAACAGCCGCTCCAGGAATCTCCGGATTTGGAGGACGCCGCCGAAAGCGAAGGAGGCGGCGATGAACGCCGCGGTCTCCGCGTCCCCGGGATCCGGATACCGGTGCGGGAAAAGGACCGGGTCGGGCGAAAGCGCGGCGTCCCTGCCCGCGGCGAGCAGCCGCTCCATGCCGGAGGCCAGCGCGCCGTTGCGCAACGCCGCGTCCCCCGAGGGCCGGCGAAGAGGGCTTACGGGATGACCTTGTTCAAAGGGTACTCGACGATGCCCGCCGCGCCTTCGGACTTGAGGACCGGGATCAGTTCCCGGACGATCTTCTCGTCGACGATCACCTCGAGGGAAAACCACCCCGCTTCGCTCAAGGTAGAGATCGTCGGGTTCTGAAGCGCCGGCAGCACCTTGAGGATCCGGTCGAGGTCGGCCCGGTTGACGTTCATCTTGAGCCCCACCTTCTCCTCCGCGCGGAGCGCGCCTTGAAGAAGCATGGCGATTTTTTCGATCTTCCCTCGTTTCCACGGCTCTTTCCACGCCTCCCGGTTCGCGATGAGCACGGTGGTCGACTCCAGGATGGTCTCCACGATGCGCAGGTTGTTCGCGCGGAGGCTGCTTCCCGTCTCGGTCAGTTCGACGATCGCGTCGGCGAGGCGGGGCGCCTTCACCTCGGTGGCCCCCCAGGAAAATTCGACCTGCGCCTCGACCCCCTTCTCCTTGAGGTACCGTTTCGTGAACTGGACGAGTTCGGTCGCCACGCGTTTTCCCTGCAGGTCCCTGACGGATTTTATGGGGGAATCATTGGGGACGGCGACGACCCACCGGACGGGGCGCAACCCCCCCCGCGCGTACAGCAGGGGACACACTTCCTTGACCTTCGCGTTCTGTTCGAGCACCCAGTCCCGGCCCGTCAGCCCCACGTCCAGGATGCCGTCCTGGACGTAGCGGGCCATTTCCTGCGCACGGATCAGGAGCCCGGACAGCTCCGGATCGTCGATCGTGGGGATGTAGCTCCGCGAACCCACGTTGATGGTGAAGCCCGCCTTCCGGAACAGGTGCATGGTGGATTCCTGGAGGCTCCCCTTGGGCAGGCCGATGTTCAGCACGTTGCGATCCTTCTCCTTCATGTCGCTCCTCTCCGGTCGGAAACGGTAAAGTGTGGAATTATATACACCGGGGAAGATCCTGACAAGGCCGGGGAAGGAGGGGAAGGAGGAGCGCATGCCGTTCGACGAGGCGCTGATCGTCATGGGGAAGGTGCCGCGGCCGGGCCGGGTGAAGACCCGCCTGTGCCCGCCCCTTTCTCCCGGGGACGCCGCGACCCTTTACGCCTGCATGCTGGCGGACACGGCATCCGAGATGGCGGCCCTGCGCCGGGTGCGGCGGTACCTTTTCCTCGACCCCCCGGAAGAGTCCGGTTCCCTTCGCGTTCCCCCCGCCGAAGCCTTCGAGCGCCTTCCTCAACGCGGGAAAAACCTGGGGGAACGGATGGCGAACGCGGCGAAGATCGCGTTCCGGGACGGGGCAAGGGCGGTGGCGATCGTCGGGGCGGACTGCCCTTCCCTTTCCGCCGGGAAGGTGCGGCGGACGTTCCGGGAGCTCCGGGACGGGGCGGGGGTCGTGTTCGGCCCGTCCGCGGACGGCGGATTCTACCTCGCGGGAATGACCTCTCCGGACTCCCGCATTTTCCGGGGGATCCCGTGGAGCACGCCGACGGTATTGGCGGATGTCGCCCGTCGTTGCAGGGCGTGCGGGACGCCCTTCGCGTTTCTTCCGCCGGAACGGGACGTCGATGTCTTTGATGACCTGGTCGCGTTCAGGGAGTGGGCGAGGGCGCACCGCTCCCCCGCCTGCCCGCGCACCCGGGATTGGGTCACCGCCTATTTTGCGGT
>JAJZRM010000034.1 GCA_021802685.1 Deltaproteobacteria bacterium
GCGAACCATTCGAAGTGGACCGACGGCGACCACCCGGAAAGCGATCCGGTCTTCCCCGCCACGTCCATGTCCTGGAGCAGCGGCGTCTTCGCGGGCGTCCCGAAGGCGCGGCGCGACGTGCCCATCTCCACCGTCTTCACCATCATCTGCAAGACCGCGTTCGCCGTTTCCGGCAGCACCGTGTCGCGCCACTTCGAGGGAACGCACTCGAAGGCGGTCTCCCCGCCGCCGTCCTCGATGCGGTCAACGAGGAGCGGCCGGGGCATCGCGCCGCCGGAGGCGAGGGCGGACATGATCATCGCCATGTGCAGCGGGGAAACGTACACCTCCCCGAACCCCGCCCCGGTGCGGGCGAGCTCGTACTCCTCGCGCGGCACCTCCGCGCGGCTCGGTTCCACGGGGAGGTCGAACGGCACGGGTTGGCCGAACCCGAACTTCGCGAGGTACTCCCCGAGGGCGGGGCCCCCGACGTTGTTGACCGCCACCTTTCCGAAGACGGCGTTCGCGGAGCGCGCGATCGCCTCCTCGAGCGACATTTTCGGCACCCCCCGGCCGTCGCGGACGTGGATGCCGCGGCGGCTGATCCCGTAGATCCCTCCGCGGTAACTGATCTCGTCGTCCGGCGAGATGTTTCCGCGCTCGATGGCGGCGGAGGCGGTGATCACCTTGATCAGGGAAGCGGCCGGGTAGATGGATTTCAGCGCCAGCCACGGATCGGACTCTCCGCCCCGCCGGTAGCCGACAAGCGCGACAACGCGTCCCGTGTCCGGTTCCATGGCGGCGAAGACGCCGTACGGGGGATCGAACCGGCGGAAGAGTTCGAAGATCTCCGACTGCAGGCCCGTGTTCAGCGTCAGCGCCACCCGGGAGCCGTCGGGAAGCACCCCTTCCGCCTCGCCTTCCCGGACGAGCGAATAGAGGCACTGCGGCGTCACCCCGTGATCGTACGCGACCGTTCCTCCGGTTTCGGGAATCGTCCTTTGCGGGAAAGGAAGCTGGTGCCGGTTCGCCGCCCCGACGATCCGCGCCACGCCCCACCCGGCGACCAGCAGCAGCGCCCCGGCGAGGATCCACAGGAACCGCCGCGTCCGGAAATCGCCGGTCACGTTTTCCTCGCGAGGCACACGACGGCTTCCGATTCCTCGGAGAACTCGTTCCGGGCGAAGTCACCGTAGAACCGGATGTCCCCGAACCCGGCGTCCGAGACCATCTCCCAGAACTCCTCCGGGTAGAGGGGGTAGAGGGGGATTTCGTTCCGGGCGATCAGCGGCCCTTCCGCGGTGGAGCAACGGAGGGTGGTATGGAACCCGACTTTCCGGCGGCTCTC
The DNA here is from genome assembly GCA_021802685.1 of Deltaproteobacteria bacterium. Classification (GTDB taxonomy): domain Bacteria; phylum Desulfobacterota; class Deferrimicrobia; order Deferrimicrobiales; family Deferrimicrobiaceae; genus UBA2219. Next base: position 1,328 of record JAJZRM010000034.1, read on the forward strand.
CCAGACGTAGCGCCGGCGGAATTCCACGGAGCCGTCCTCCGTGCGGATCAGCGGGAGATCCTTCACGGCTTCCCGATGCAACCGTTCGTAGTTCAGGAGCTGCAGGAGCATCGTTCCGGCGGGTGAAAGAACGGCGGCGGCATCCGAAAGGAATTTCCTGGCCTCGTCCTGGGGCACGTGCACGATCGAGTTTCCGAGGCACAACAAGAGGTCCGGCGGGATTTCGATCAAGCGGGGAAGGTCGGCAAACGCGCCTTCCTCGATCCGCGCCTGCGGATACGGAGCCAGTTTCCGCCGCGCGATGGCGACGAGCCACGGGTCGGGGTCGAATCCCAGACACGACAAGCCGTTTCCCGCGAAAGGGAGCAGCTGCGCCCCCGTGCCGCACCCGCAATCCACGACGGAGCGGACCGATCCGTTCTCCCGGAGATTTTCCAGCATGGAACGCTGCTCCGGGGACACCGGAAACAGGTCGTCGTACACCAAGCTTATGTCGGAGTAGAACGCCAAGTCCCCATCCTGTCGCACATTGTAACAGGACAGCTTCGCGCTGTTGAAGAAAAACCGCCGGCGGGCATAAAAAAAACGGCGTCCGCCGACTCCTTGGTGCTTCGGTTCAAAAATGCCGCGGAAATCGCCTCCGTCAGATCGGCGTCCCGCGGTTGTCCTCAGGGATCGGCGCGCCGTCCGGGCCGATCGGGGGGTGGCCCGGCGGAAGCCGGAGGCGGCGATCCCCGGGAACCGAGCCGCAACTTCCTACCGCGGCCTCGATCTCGCCGCCGCGCTGCGTGACGCACACCGGGACCCCGTGGATGAAAATCTGGCTCGAGGAAAATCCCGTGTGCCTTGCGTACCCCGCCCCCCACAGGAACAGGGCGGCGATCCCCATCGCCACAACCAACGCCACGCCAAGGATGGTTTTCATCGGCCCCTCCGAAAAAAAAGCAGCCGGGGAAATCAACCGCCCGCGATCGGCGTGTACCTCGGATCCTTCTCCGTGAAACTGCCTCCCGGCTTCTCCCCGCCGGGGAACCCGTCTCCGGGAGCGACAAGGATCACCGGCTGCGACACATCGAGGTCATTGTCGAAGGGGGAACTGTCCTCGGGCACGAACGCGGTCCCCCGGATCTTGTACTCCCCCGGGCCGGAGCCCCGGGTGTCCCACTCGAAAACCAGGTGGTGCGTCCTGTCGCCGGGGGAGAGCCCCCAGGTGAACAGCTGCGCTCCCACCTCCTTCCCGTTGGCCCGGACTTCCGCCGGTGTCGTCGCCACGCCTTCCCACCGGTTCTCGATCCACATGTCGATGCGGACCACGTCCCCGACGTGCGCGCGTACCGGCCGGACGGTCACCTGCCGGACCGTGAGGTCGACCGTCGTGCCTCCGTCGTTCCCTCCCCCGTCCATGTCCGCCAGGCGGATCATCGGGGAACCGGCTCCCGCGCCGGCCGCCGCGGGAAACGGCAGCGGCGCCGCCGCCAGGATCGCCCCCGCGACAACGAGAATCATCCCTCTTCCGATTCGCATATCCGTTCCTCCTGCCGTGTGTCCTTGTTTAGATGTCGCGGGTCCGGGGAAGGTTCTCCTTCGACGCTCGACCTCTTGCAAATAATTTGCGTTTGCAATATATTCGCAAAAGGAGGCCGGGGATGGGAAAACATTCCGATACGCTGCGGCAGATGGGACGGACGGCGACCCGCGGGCGCGAGGAGATCCTCCGGATCCTGGAGGAGAATCCCCTGCCTTTATCGCCGCGGGACATCCGCGAACGGTTTCCGGAACCGAAGCCCGATTCGGCCACCGTCTACCGGAACCTCGCCCTCCTGTCCTCCCTCGGTCTCGTGCGGAGCGTGGCGCTGCACGAGCGATGCCGCAGGTACGAGACGACGAACGGGGGGACCCACCGCCACCGGGTGGTCTGCCGCGCATGCGGGAAGATCGAGTCGTTCTCCGCGATGCTGTGCGACCTCTCCGGGATCGAGGCGGACATCCGCCGGCGGTTCGGCTTCAAGGTGACGGACCACTCGCTCGAGTTCTTCGGGGACTGCCCGGACTGCCGCAGGAAGGGAGGAGGAAAATGAGCGCCCGCCGTCTCGCCTCGTTCGCCTTCGCCGTCCTCCTGATCCTGTCCGCGCCCGCCGCTTCCTCCGCCGCCCCGCTGCGGGTTCTCGCCTCGTTCCTGCCCATGTACCTGTTCACCGTGAACGTCGTCGGGGACGCCCCCGGCGTGGCGGTGGACCTGATGCTGCCGGCGTCCCTCGGCTGCCCTCACGACTATTCGCTGACCCCTTCGGACATGCGGAAGATCGCCGCGGCGGACCTGTTCATCGCGAACGGCCTCGGCATGGAGGAGTTCCTGGGCGCCCCGGTCCGGAAGGCGAATCCGCGGATCCGCGTGGTGGAAACGGCATCCTCCGCACCCCTTTTGCGGGAAACCCACGACGCGTCCGGCGGACACCACGACTATGCGGAGATCAACCCGCATGCCTGGGTCAGCCCCGGGAACGCCATCCTCCAGGTGCGCTCGATCGAGAGAGCCCTGTCCGTCGCGTCCCCCGGCAACGCATCGCGGTTCCGCGCGAACGCGGACGCGTACGTGCGCCGGCTCGAAGCCCTCGACCGGGAGTTCGCCGACGCCTCCAGGACCTTCCGCAAGAGGAACATCGTGACCTTCCACAACGTGTTCGACCATCTGGCGCGGGATTACGGACTGACGATCGTCGGCAAGATCGAAAACGCCCCGGGGCAGGAACCGTCCGCGGGCGAGATCCGGGAACTCGTCCGGACGATCCGCGGGAAGGACGTGCCGGTCCTCTTCGCCGAACCGCAATACCCGCAGCGGATCGCCGACGTGATCGCCCGCGAGGCGGGGGTCCCCGTCCGGATGCTGGATCCCGTCTCCACCGGTTCGACGCATCCCGCCGCGTACGAGGAAGTGATGCGGAGAAACCTGCAGACGCTGAAGGAGGCGCTCTCCGGGCCATGAACGGGTGCGGCCGGCTTCATACCTTGGCGATCCGGAACCTGACGGTCCGAAAAGGGGGAACGGAGATCCTCTCCGGGATCGACGCCGACATCCGGTGCGGCGAAGTGACCGCGCTCATCGGTCCGAACGGCGCGGGGAAAACCACCCTGCTCCAGGCGATCCTGGGGCAGGAGCGGTACACCGGAGAGATCCGTTTCTGCCGCTCCCCGGAGCACGGGGAGGGGGCGCCCCGCATCGGGTACGTGCCGCAACAAATCGCCTTCGACCGGGAAACGCCTCTCACGGTGCTCGACTTCTTCGCCCTCTCCGCGCAGCGGCGCCCCGTGTTCTTCGGCCCCTCGCGGGCCGTCCGGCGGTCGGCGCGCGAGAGCATGGAGCGGGCGGGGATGGCTCACCTCCTCGACCACCCGCTGGGAAAGCTCTCCGGCGGGGAGATGCAGCGGGTGCTCTTCGCGCTGGCGTTGCACGACGGTCCCGACATCCTCCTGCTGGACGAACCGGTCTCCGGCGTGGACCTCGCCGGCGAGGAGCAGTTCTGCGACTTTCTGTCCCGGGTTCACGGCGGATCGCGCTTCAGCCTGCTCCTGGTCAGCCACGACTTGTCCGTGGTCACGCGCCACGCCGACCAGGTGATCTGCCTCAACCGGCGGATCGTGTGCCAGGGAGCGACCACCGAGGTGCTCACCGCCGACAACCTCGCGGCCATGTACGGCGGCGATGCCCACCTGTTCCGCCACCGCCGCGCCGACGGGCACGGCCACCTGCACGACCGCCGCGAAGGGAACGGGTGACGCCGTGGAGTGGCTCCTTCCCGCCGTCTTCTCCGTCATGGACCGGCTGCTCCCCTTCTCCTTCGCGGAAGCGGGATTCATGAAGCGGGCGCTGCTGGCCATGTTGCTGGTCGCGCCGGCCGCGGCGGCGGTGGGCGTGCCGCTGGTCCAGTTCCGGATGGCATTCTTCTCGGACGCCATAGGGCACTCCGCGTTCACCGGCGTGGCGCTCGGGGTCCTCCTGGGGGTCTCTCCGACGTGGACCATGGCCGCCTTCGGCGCCCTGGTCGCCGTGGCCATCATCCTGGTCAAGGGACGGACCGATCTTTCCTCGGACACGGTGATCGGCGTCTTCTTCTCCACCGCCATCGCCCTGGGGATCGCCATCATCAGCCGCCAGAAGGGGCTCACGAGGAACCTGCAGTCGTACCTGTACGGGGACCCGCTCGCCGTCTCCGACGCGGAACTCGCCTGGATGGCGGCGTTGCTGCTGCTCGTGGCCGTCTACCTGTTTTTCTCGTACAACCGGATCCTGCTTCTCGGAGTGCACGAGGGGTTCGCCCGAACGAAGGGAGTGCCGGTGCGCGCGGTGGAGATCTCCTTCTCCCTGGTGGTGGCGCTGGTGGTCACGACGGCGATCCGCACGGTGGGGATCCTCCTGGTTACCGCCATGCTCGTCATACCCGCGGCCGCGGCGCGCAACGTCGCCCGCGGAGCGAAGGCCGCGTTCCACCTCTCCGTGGGGATCGCGCTCTTCTCGGGATTTTCCGGCCTGGTCGCCTCCTATTACCTCGACACGGCCACCGGGGCCACCGTGGTCCTCGCGGCCGCCGCCTGTTTCGCGCTGACCACCGCGGCGCGGGCGGTTCTCGCGGGCCGGTGATGCCCCCGGATTTTTTCCATTGCGCCTCGCCGGGAAGGATTCCTATAATTTTCTTTACCTTTCCATCCCACACACAGCATCGGAGGCGCCATGAAACTGAAAGGTTCGCGCACGGAGAAAAACCTGATGGCGGCGTTCGCGGGCGAATCGCAGGCGCGCAACCGCTACACGTTCTCTGCGGGGATCGCGTCCAAAGAGGGGCACGAGGGGATCGCGGCCGTCTTCCTCGAAACGGCGGACCATGAAAGGATGCACGCGAAACGGTTTTTCCAGCAGATGAAGGGTTTCGACGTCTAGATCAACGCGACGTACCCGGGCAGGATCGGGGACACCATGGTCAACCTGGAGGCGGCGGCGGCCGGCGAGCACGAAGAGTGGTCGAACCTGTACCCGGAGGGAGCGAAAGTCGCGGACGAAGAGGGCTTCGGAGCGGCCGCGGCGCTCTTCCGGAACGTCGCCCTGGCGGAGGTGAACCACGAGAAGCGGTACCTGCGGCTCCTCGATCATGTCAAGAACGGCACCCTGTACAAGCGCGAGAAGCCGATCCGCTGGAAGTGCGTCAAGTGCGGCAGGGTCCACGAGGGGACCGAGGCGCCCGAGGTGTGCCCCACGTGCGCGCACCCGCGGGGATGGTTCGTCCCGATCGAGGCCAACTTCTGATTCGAAACGGTCGGCGGCCCCCGGTCGAGGCCGCCGCCCCGTTCATCCGGCCTTGCGCGGAAAGCGTCAATCCGTGGGGTTCGGGTTCTCGAAGCGGGCCTTCTCCCGCGACATCGCCTCCCGGCCCGCATCGTACGCCGCCTTGAGGACGGAACGCTCCTCCTCGACGAATCCTTCCACCTTCTGCTTGATGTCGCCGCTCCACTCCTCGGTCTTCTTCTTCAGATCCCCGGCCATCCCGCCGATCCTTTCCCGCGCTTCGCGCCCCGAGACGGGGGCGTACAGGATGGCGAGGCCCGCGCCGATCAGCCCGCCGGCCAGGAACGCCAGCAGGATCCCGCCCGAACCGCAATTTTCGTCGCTCATCTTTTTTCCTCCTTTCCCACGACACTGCGGAAAATATGAGAAACCGCCGCCTTGATTCCCGCGAGCCCGCCGGCGAACCCCACCATCGCGGGGGAGACGGAATGATCCAGGACTTTCAACGCGATGTCGACGGGACCCCGCAAGGCCCGGACGCCCTCGGTGAAGTGCGTCACGTTGGACACCGCCCGGTCCAGGCCGGAAACGACGTCCCGGATGGAGGCGTGCGTCTTCCGCAGGTCTTCCGAGGTCATCTCGATCTGCCGAAGGCTTTCGTCCAGCCTTTGCGCAAGATGCTCCACGTTCCGCCGGATTCCCCACATCGCGATCGAAACCACGACCGCGAGGATCAGCACGGCAAAGGCGAGCGCGATGTACAGAACCGACAAGGGATCCAAGGGCCACCTCCCTGGTGTTCCGGCGCGCGGGGAATTGGCATTCCCCGGCATGGATAAAATACCGCAAAGCAGGATATGCCGCAATCGACCGGGACCGGGATAAAATAAGGGAACCGGAAGGGGGAGTACCGTGTCGGAAGAAGGAGGAGGCGCCGTGGGAGCGCCGGCGGAAAGGGGCGGAACGGTCGATCTGCTCGTCGAAGCGTTCCGGCTGGGGAAGCCGGGCGCCTTCGACGCCATCGTGCGGGCGCACCAGGACCGTGTGCACGCGTTCTGCGCGCGGATGCTCTCGGACCCGGAAGAAGCGCTCGATATGTCCCAGGACGTGTTCCTGTCCGCCTACAGGAACCTCGGCTCGTTCCGGGGAGAAGCCTCCCTTTCGACCTGGCTGCTGCGGATCGCGGCGAATCGTTGCCTGAACCGCATCCGCCAGCGGAAATCGGCCGCCGGACGGGAAGCGCCCTGGCCGGAAGCCGGGGAGGACGGGGACGGAACGGGGTTCCAGCCGGCGGCCCCGGAAGCGCACGGCCCGGACCGGGTCGCCGAGAACCGGGAGTTGGGGGAGATCCTCTCCAACGCCTTGGCGCGCCTCGACGCCGGCACCCGCTGGATGGTGCTGTTGTCGGACGTCGAGGGGTTCTCATACGAGGAGATCGCCGATCTCGCGGAAGTGCCCGTGGGAACGGTCAAGTCGCGGTTGCACCGGGCTCGCATGGCGCTTCGCCGGCTCCTGATGCCGGCGGTCTGAGGGGACATACAGGAATGGATTGCAGGGATGCGTTGGAGCGTTTGTCCGACTACCGGGACGGCGCCTTGCCCGCGGATGTCACGGAAAAGGTTTCCCTTCACCTCAAGGCGTGCGCGGAATGTTCGGCGGCCGATCGCTCCCTGGGGGCGGTGCGTGATCACCTCCGCAACCTGCCCCCCGTGCCCGCGCCGCCGGAACTGTTCACCCGGGTCCGGGAGGCGCTCGCCCGGGAAGCCGCCTTCGCCCCGTCTGCCGCCGCCGCATCCCCCGCCGATCCCCCGGTACGGAGCGTCTTTTCCCGCATGAAAATTCCCCTCGAAGCGGCCGCCGTCGTCCTGCTGGCCGCCTCGGTCTACTGGTTCCGAACGGCGTCCACGCCGCCGGCGGTTCCCCCGGCGCCCGGAAGCCCGCCCGGAATCGCCTCTTCCGCCCCGCCTCCGGCTCCCGTCCGGACCGCCCGCGCAACGCCGCGGCCTAAAGCGGCGCCTTCTTCCGCCGGGAAAGGGGCGGCGGAATCCGGGACCCGGGAGGCGGGGATCTCTTCCCTCCCGGCGGACACCCCGGAACCGAAGATCCGCGTCTGGTCCCGGGCAGACCTCCCCGCGGTCCCCGTCCTTCGGACCAGCACGAATTTCGATCGGATCGTCCCAGGACTTCCCGCGGACGGGCCGGCGGAGGAATCGGAATACCGGTCGCGGACGGCGGAAAGCGGTTCCCCGCCGGGCGACCGGGGCGCGGCCGCCGCGCAGCCGGCGCGGCTCCGTCCGCTGCTCCCGTACGGGCGGATGGTCTCGATGGAAGTGGCGATGGAAGACCGCGACAGGGTGGAGGAACGGATCGGCGACGCCGCCCGGCGGCTGGGAGGAACCGTGGAAGGCACGGACCGCGTGGTCCCCGACGGACCCGTGGCCGTCCGTGTCCTCCTGCCGGAACGCACGGCGCAGGCCTTCCTCGAGGAATTGGACCGGATCGGAAAGATCCCGCCGGAGGGAATGCCCGCAAGGAGCGTCCTTCCGCCGGGACCGGCCCCGGGGACGATCGCCTACACCGTCCGCCTCCGGACCAGGTAAATCGTTTACCGATACGCGTCGAAGATCGCGCGGAATTTCCGGCAATCGTGGAACTTGAGGTACGGCATCACCCCGGCCGTCTCCTCCCGGCTCATCGGCACGAACTTGCCCTTGGCGCGCACGCGCACCGCTCCGTCGTGGAAGATCTCCCCTTCGCAGTAGGCCAGCCGCCCCGCATCCTCGATCATCCGGCTTCGGACCCGGATCGCCTCTCCCACCGGCACCGGGGAGAGGTACTTCACCGTGAGCTCCCCCGTGACGAACATCGGGTGGTTCCGGCCGAAGACGGTCGCGGCCCAACCCATCGTCTCGTCGAGCAGGGCGGCCAGGACCCCGCCGTGGGCGATGTTCTTGTACCCGTTCATGTACCGGGGAAGCGCGACCTGGCCGCACACCTCGTTCCCCTCGACGAAGAAGCGCGCACGCACGCCGGACGGATTCTCGTCGCCGCAAAGGAAGCACCCCGTCGAGTGCGGAAGATATTCCCGGTCATCGTTCGTCATGCGCTTTCCTCCATTCCCCGCCGTTCCGCCGCGCTCCCTGGAACGTGCCGCGCCTCTTGAGTTCCGCCGTCACGTCGGCCGCCATCTCCCGGGGACCCTTCCCCCACCGCGGCGCCAGGAGCAGATGGTCCGGCGCCGACCCGATCAGCCGGATCACGGCCACCTCCGGCGACAGCCGCTCCAGGAAGTCCACGCAGGCGGACAGGTACTCTCCGTAAACCGGCGTCTTCACCGCTCCGCCGCGATACGCGGCCTCCATCGGGCTACCCGCGACGACGTGGAAATGGTGAAGTTTCACTCCCTGGACCCCCAGCCGGGAAAGGAACGGCGCGGCGGAGAGGAACCGGGCCCTCGTGTCGCGGGGGAGACCGTAGATGAGGTGGACTCCGACGTCGATCCCCCGGTCCCGAAGGGCCGAGGCGGCGGAAGCGAACGTTTCGACCGTATGCCCCCGGTTCACGTGCCGGAGCACGGCGTTGGACATCGATTGCAGCCCGATCTCGACGCAGACGTACCGGTCCCTGGAAATCTCCGACAGGACATCGAGGACCGCTTCCCCGAGGCAATCGGGGCGCGTCCCCACGATGATCCCCGCGACGTCGGGGTGGGCGAAGGCCGCGCGGTACCTCCGCAGGAGATCCCCCGGCGCGGCGTAGCTGTTGCTGAACTTCTGGAAATAGACGAGAAACCGCCGGTACGCGTGGTGCCTCCCCGGCGACTGGATCGACCGGCGCACCTGCTCCTCCACCGGGAGGCCGGGGAAACGGATCCCCGGCGTGAAGGAGTCGTTGTTGCAGTAGGAGCACCCGCCGACGCCGATCGCTCCGTCCCGGTTGGGGCAGGTGAAACCGCCGTCCACGGAGATCCGGGCGGCCGGTCCGCCGAGACGCCGGGCAAGGTAGGAACCGTAATTGTGATACCGGAGCTCCGGATGGAGCGGGGGCAGGATCGTCGGGGCCATGGCGTTCAACGGCCCCGAAGGGCGTTCCCGTGTTCGCGGAGATCCTTGCGAACGCTTTCCGTGCAGGCCGGATCCCCGTCCGCGCATCGGCGGACCGCCTCGGCGAAGGCCTCCCTCGCCTCGGAAGGACGGGAAAGTTCGGCGAGCAGGACCCCGAGGGTGTCCAGGAGGGGAAGCGGCCGTTTCGAGGGGTCGGACATCACGGCCTGCAGCAGGAGGAGAGCCTCCTCCCGGCCGCGGCCGGAGAGGATCGCCGCCCAGGAAAGATTGTTCGTCGCCTCCGGGTCCCCGGGCCGCAGGTCGAGCGCCTTGAGGTACTCTTCCCGCGCCGCGCCGTACCGCTTCTCCGAAAGCCGCACGTTCCCGAGGTTGAACCGGGCCCGGAAGGAGGCGCCGTCCTTCTTCAGCGCCCGCTCGTATTCCCGCGCGGCCAGGGCGGGTTCCCCCTTCCCCTCGTACGCCACCCCGAGGGCCACGTGCTCTTCCGCGGACAGGGGATCCTCGAGCACGATGACCTTCGGCACGCGGCCGCACCCGGCCGCCATCGCGACCGCCAGCAGCAGCGCCGACAGGAGCCACCGGCGCCCCCGGCGGGACACGACGGCCCGCCGCCCAGGGAGACGCGACCCTGCGGGGGGCATCGTCACCGGGCTCCTCCCGCCGTGGCGACGAAGGCCATGGATGGCCGAGTTCCGAGGCGGCCATGGATGGCCACGGCTTCCATCGCCTCGGCCGATGGCCGTCGTCACTTCGGGCTCCTCCCCGCCGTGACGACGATGGCCAGCCGCCCCATCTTCGCCCACTGCGCATCCAGGACGCCGTACGGGATGACCGCCCCTTCCGTCCGGCCGGAGTGGGCGACAACCCCCGCCGGCGTCACGCCGTAGGCGACCAGGTAGTGGGGGCGGCTCCATGCCCACGCGCCCAGGTCGACCAGGAGGATCACCGGCTCCCCGGCGGCGATCCGCCGCCGGAGCCCCGTCATGTCGAGCCCGGTCACCTCGGCCGGAAGGCCGCGGCGGCGGGCCGCCGCCGCAAGATCGGTGATGAGCGTCCCCCGGAGCCCCGCCGTGCGCGTCTCCCCGGCCAGTTCCCGCGTCGTCCCGTTTTTTCCGTGAAACCGCAGGAGCATCGCGAGCGAGGAAGGGCCGCAGGTATCCTCTTCCTGCGGGAGGAAAGGGACGCCGGGAATGACGTGCGTCGCCGCGGCGGGAGCGCCGGCGGCGACGGACGGCTCCCCGGCAGGCCGGGGCGACGCGCACCCTCCCGAAAGGAAAAGGGCGCCGCCAAGGAGCAGGGCGGCGCCCGGGAGCCGGAAAACCCGCGGCATCAGCGGATGATGATCTCCTTGTCCATCAGCTTGAAGATCACGATGACGAGGATGATGAGGATCGCCAGGCCGATGAGGACGCCGAGGGCGCTGTCCGTTCCCGCCGCCGCCCGGTCGGTCAGCGATGCGAGGCGGTGCAGATCCTGTTCGCTCATCGCCCGGACCTTGGCCATCGCCTCTTCGGGCGAAACGCCGTAATCGACCAGCTTCTGGACGACGATCTTGTTCTCGAGGAACGATTGCACCTTCGCCAGGTCTTCGGCCCGGGCCGTCCCGTCCGGCAGGCGGGAGGCGATCACGCCCGCTTCGGCGGCGCCCTGCAAGGTTCCGAGGACTCCCATCCAGGCGGCCATCGCCACCGCCAGCACGACGAACCATCCCGCTTTCCGCACGGTCGTCATCAACCATCACCTCCTGATTGTTCTTTACCGACGCGTTGCGATGCAACGGTATCGGCCCATAGTCGCAGATGCCGCGCCGCCCGG
>JAJZRM010000035.1 GCA_021802685.1 Deltaproteobacteria bacterium
GGCGTATACAACAAGGGAAAGTACGGCGAATCGGCCAAGTTCAATTTCGAGCATCCGCTCACCTCCCTCGTCTGGCTCACCTCGATCATCTCCATCGCCATGACGTACCTCCTGTCGTACCTGCTGATCCCGGCGCTGGGCGACGGGACGCTGTGGTGGAAGCTCTCCACGATCATCACCTGCGGGACCCTGGCCGGCGCCATCATCCCCGAGCTGGTCAAGATCTTCACTTCGACGAATTCGGGCCACGTCCGCGAGGTGGTTACCGCCTCCCGCGAGGGCGGCGCATCCCTCAACATCCTCTCCGGCCTCGTGGCGGGGAACTTCAGCGCCTACTGGATGGGGATGGCGATCATCTCCCTGATGGCGGGCGGCTACGCCGTCTCCACGCTGGGGCTGGGCGACATCATGGTGGCCCCGGCGATCTTCGCCTTCGGGCTGATCGCCTTCGGATTCCTCGGGATGGGGCCGGTCACGATCGCCGTCGACTCCTACGGCCCGGTGACCGACAACGCCCAGTCCGTGTATGAACTCTCCATGATCGAGACGATCCCCAACGTCTCCGCGGAGATCGAGAAGGATTTCGGCTTCAAGCCCGATTTCGAGAACGCGAAAGTGTACCTCGAGGAGAACGACGGGGCCGGGAACACCTTCAAGGCGACCGCCAAGCCGGTGCTCATCGGAACGGCCGTCGTCGGCGCCACCACCCTCATCTTCTCGATCATCCAGCTGCTTTCCGCGCAGTACGGAACGACCGGTCCGGCGGGTATCTACGAGGGGCTCTCCATCATGAACCCGCTCTTCCTGCTGGGGCTGATCACCGGCGGCGCCGTGATCTTCTGGTTCACCGGGGCGTCCATTCAGGCGGTGTCCACCGGCGCCTACCGCGCCGTGGAGTTCATCAAGCAGAACATCAAGCTCGAGGGCGGAGGCGAGAAGGCGTCGGTCGAGGACAGCAAGAAGGTCGTCGAGATCTGCACGCAGTACGCCCAGAAAGGGATGTTCAACATCTTCCTCGCCGTCTTCTTCAGCACCCTGGCGTTCGCCTGCCTGAATCATTACTACTTCATCGGGTACCTGATCTCGATCGCGATCTTCGGCCTCTACCAGGCGATCTTCATGGCGAACGGCGGCGGCGCATGGGACAACGCGAAGAAGGTCGTCGAGACCGAGCTCAACATGAAGGGCACCGCGCTCCACGACGCCACCGTCGTGGGCGACACCGTCGGCGATCCGTTCAAGGACACCTCGTCGGTGGCCATGAACCCCATCATCAAGTTCACGACCCTGTTCGGCCTGCTGGCGGTCGAGCTGGCGATCACCCTGGATCCGGCCCTGAGCCGGTTCCTGGCGCTGGTATTCTTCCTTGCCTCCACGGTATTCGTCTACCGGTCGTTCTACGGGATGCGGATCAAGGGCGATTGACCACGTCCTGGCGGAGGACACTCTAACCCTTCGCCGCGAACTGGCGGGGGACACTCTAACCCTTCGCCCGCGTTTAAGGCTAAGAGTGTCCCCCTCTGGCCCCCTTTTTGTCGGGTTGGACAGCGATGTCGGCGGGTTCCCGCGAACATCGCCCAGGTGCCGTGGGGCATGCCGGGCCGCCCCGAGAGGAAGGCGCTCCCGGTCGGTGGCGGCCATGACCGACGTCCCCGAAGGGGAGTGTCTCTTCCCGGACAGCTACCCTGCATTTTGCTCACGGCACGACGGCGATGTCCGCCGGATCCCGGACGATCATTTCGAGCCGTCCCTTGAACCGGTTCACCTCGCCCCGGACGCGGACCTTCTTCCCCTTGAAGGCGGTTTCGGGATCCTCCGGAAACCGGGACAGATCCTTCGAGCGGATGACCACCGTCAGGTACCTTTTCCAGTTCGGATGGAAGTTGAGGTAGAGCACGCCCGCCGTCCGATGCGACCGGACGATCGTCCCCTCGACGACGGCCATCTCCCCCTCGTGGCGATCGGCTTCCTCCCAGGAGACGGCGGTCCCGCGGCGGGCATCCGCGGCGTCGGAGGCGCCGGAGGCCCGTGCGAGGGCATCCCCGGCCGGGTCGATGGGCCGGTAACCGCGCTCCCGGGCCTTTCGGGCGAACTCCGAATCCGAACGCTCCGCCCGCGTCTTGAGGATCCACTCGATTTCCCTCGTCAAGCTCCCCCGGTCGACGCCGTCCCGGGCGAACCCTTTATGGGCGACGACAAAGGCGCCGCCGCCGGAAGGGTAGACCTGCGCGGAGGATCCGTTTCCGGCGGCAAGCCACCTGCCTTCCGCCGCGCCGCCGTCTTTCCACAACCCCTTTCCTTCGCGGCGGGCGAGATCCTCCGCCGCCACGAACTCGCCGAGGCGGGAGAAGGGGAACCGCGTGTAGGCCCGGGCCATGCCGGCGCGAATCATCTCGATGTTCAGCAGGCGCCCGTCGGGCGGGGCAAGGAAGACGTACCGGAGAAGGCGGTCGTACCGGTCGGTCTCCTCCTCTCCCTTTTCCATCCGGACGGTTTTTCCCAGGCAAAGGGAGGAAAGGTGCGCGGCCGCCTCGTCGCCGAAATACTCCTTCCCGACGGAGGGATGGCTGCGTTCCGGAGCGTTTATGCCGATCAGGCGGACGGTCGCCGGCGCGCCGCCGACGAGGACACGAAGCGTGTCCCCGTCGGCGACCTCATCGACGACGCCGGTTTCCGCGGCAAGAGAGCCTCCCGCGGCGGACGACAGCAGGAGCAGAAACGCGGCAAGAAGCAGGCGTTCCTCGCGGCGCCGGAGAGGATTCCGCATGCCCGAGTCGTTATTTGAGCGCTTCCGGGTTGATATCCACCTTCATGTGATTGCGGCGGTCCGACAAGAACGCCGTGAGCAACGCGTTTTTCTCCTGTTCCCGCATCCCTTGGAGGAAGGCGGCCTTCTTCCCGTTCCATTCCGCATCCTCCGGAATCCGCTCGCCGAGGAACGCGACGGCTACGGAACTCCCGCCGCGGCCGGGGTAGATCTTCGGGGATACCGGGGATTTGGGGGACAGGAAGGAGAGCTCTTTCCGGACATCCTTCGCCGAGGCCAACGCATCGGGGATCTTCTCGGCGAGCGGGGCGAACCATTCGGTCGTATCCGTCGAAAGTCCCGCCTTCTTCGCGTTCGCCTCGAGCCCGGCCGCGGTCTTCGACTCGGAAAGGGCCTGAAGAAGCGCCGCGCGGGCCGCCGCGATCCGTTTTTCCCGTGCGACGGCCGCCGCGACCTGGGCGCGCACGTCCGGAAGCGGAGGGACGCGGGACTCCTCCTTGGCGATCACTTGATAGAGGTAATGGGCGTCGCCCAGGGTCTTCACCGGCCCGACCTCCCCGGCGGGGATCATGAGCGCGTCCTGCGCCACGGCCGCAGGGACCCCCGTCGTTCCCTCCGCGCCGATCCATCCGGTTTCCTCCGCCGTCACCCCGTACGACGAGGCCGTCTTCTTCACGTCCTTCGCCGACACCGCTTTCGGGTGCGCCTCGTACACCTTGATCACCGCGAGGTCCTTCCCCTTTTCCCGGGAGATCCGCGCCGCCACCCGGTCGCGGACCTGCGCGAGCGGGAGCGTTTCCGGGAACCGGATCCGGTTCACGTGGGCCAGTACGTAGCTCCCCCGCATGTCCGCCGGACCGACCACCGTGTCCACCGGCGCGGAGAAAAGGAGGTCCGATAGCTCCGGGCCCGCTTCCTTGCGGGTGAGCCAGGACTCCGCGCTCTTCCCGCGGGAATGTTTGCGGGCGGCGGCCTCGAACTCCGCCCTCCCCTTGGCGGCCTCGAGGAGGATCCGGGAGGCTTTCTCCCGCACCTCCCCCTTGTCCTTCGCGGTGTACGGGAGGACGATCCGGGAAACCAGGCGCTGCTCCTCGGTGCGGAACTGGTCGGTGTTCGCCTCGTAATACGCCTTGATCTCCTCGTCCGTGGGGCGCGTGTCCCTTGCGAACTGTTCGGGGGCGAAGGCGGCGACGGAGATCTTCACCCGCGCGGGGACCCGGAACGACTCCTTGGACTGCTCGTACTTCGCGGCGATCTCGCCGTCCGTGGGTGCCGGCACCCCCTTCGTTTTCTCCGGGTCCGCCGTCACCACGAGCAGGCGGATCCTGCGCGAAGTGACCAGGAAGAGCTCTTTCGCTTCCGTTTCGGGGACAAGCGCTCCGGCGGCCAGGAGCCCCTCGAGTTTCCGCATGGTGATCTCGGTCCGTTTCGACGCTTCGAACTCCGCGGGCGTCATGCGGTTGTAGGACAGGATCGAACGGTACCGGTCTTCGCGGAACTGCCCGTCCGCCTGGAAGGCCGGCGTGGAGGCGATTTCCCGCTGCACTTCCCCGTCCGTGGCGGAGAGGCCCAACTTCCCGGCTTCCGCGATCAGGATCCTGCGCTGGACCAGGGAGTCCATCGCCTGTTTCTTCAGGTTGAGACCCTGCGCCACTTCCCGGGTGAAGGCCTGGCCGTACACGTCCCTGTACGTCTTCTCGAGGACGGAGACGGCTTCGGCCAGTTCGCCCATCGTGATCTTTTCATCGTCCACGGAAGCGGCGACGTTGCGGTCCTGTTCCGAGTAGGTCCCGACTCCCCACCAGATGAACGTCAGTGCGATGAAGGATAGGATGATCTTTATTGCCCAGGAGCCGGCGTTCCGGCGGAGTACGTCGAGCATGGCGTGCGGTTTCTCCTGTCGCGGGAATCACCTATTCTCCCCCTGCGGATTGCATTGGGTCAAGGGGGCTGCTAAGATATCGCGGATATATCTGCCCGCGGGATATTTTTTCAATGCGCACCGGGAGGAACGGGAATGATCTTCAATCGGCTGCTCGGTCTGTTCTCCCACGATTTGGCCATCGATCTGGGCACCGCCACCACGCTGGTTTACGTGAAGGGAGAGGGGATCATCTGCTCCGAACCGTCCGCCGTGGCCGTCCACCGGGACAGCCGCGGGACGAAAAAGGTGCTCGCCGTGGGGATCGAGGCGAAGCGGATGATCGGACGGACCCCGGGGAACATCGTGGCCATCCGGCCCATCAAGGACGGGGTCATCGCGGACTTCGAAGTCACCGAGGCGATGCTCCGGTATTTCATCCGGAAGGCCCACAAGGCGCGCACCCTGGTCCGTCCCCGGATCATCATCTGCGTTCCCTACGGGTGCACCGAGGTGGAACGCAGGGCTGTCCGCGAGTCGGCGCAGAGCGCCGGGGCCCGGGAGGTGTACCTCATCGAGGAGCCGCTCGCTGCGGCCATCGGCGCCGGGCTTCCCATCACGGAACCGTCGGGCAACATGATCGTGGACATCGGCGGCGGAACGACCGAGGTGGCGGTCATCTCCCTCGGAGGCATCGTCAAGAGCATGTCGGCCCGGGTGGCGGGCGACAAGATGGACGAGGCCATCCTTCAGTACGTCAAGCGGAAATACAACCTCCTGATCGGGGAACCCACCGCGGAATTCATCAAGGTCGCCATCGGCAACGCTTTTCCGGGCTTCTCGGAATCCACCGAGGTCAAAGGGCTCGATATGGTTTCTGGGGTCCCCAAGGCCCTTACGCTCAACTCGGACGAAATCCGCGAGGCGCTGGCCGAACCCGTGCGCATCATCGTGGACGCCGTCAAGGCCGTTTTCGAGGAAACACCGCCGGAATTGGCGGGGGACATCTACGATCGGGGAATCGTTCTCGCCGGCGGGGGGGCGCTGCTCCGGAACCTGGACGATCTCCTGAGGGAGGAGACCGGGCTCCCCGTTTCGGTCGCCGAGGACCCGCTTTCCTGCGTGGTGCTCGGTTCCGGCAAGGCGCTGGACGAACTCGACCTGCTCCGGCAGGTGGCCCTGCACTGATCCATCGGGAGGGCCTCGCATCGTTCCGCCCCCCGAGGGCGACTCCCCGGGCGGTCACCGATACCTATGGGATCCTTCTTCCGTAAATGGTGGCGTCTCCTGGTCGCCGTGGCGCTCCTCGCCGCGTCGATCCAGGTGTTCGTGCGCCCCACGGCCGCGCTCGAGAAGGCGGAACCCGCGCGCGCGGCCGGGACGGCCCTTTTCCGTCCCTTCTACCGCGGCGTCGATTTTCTGCGGCTCGGGATTTCCGGCATCTGGGACCACTACATCGCCCTGGTCGGGGTATCCAGGGAGAACGAACGGCTTCGGAAGGAGGTGGCCTCTCTGCAGGAGAAGCTCCACGAGACCCGCGATGCGCTGCTCGAGAACCGGCGCCTCAAGGATCTCCTGCACTACTCCGACACGCTGGAGCGGCGCGCCATCGGAGCGCGGGTGGTGGGTCACGACGTTTCCCCCTGGTTCCAGGCGATCTTCCTCGGCACCGGGTCGGAGGCGGGGATCGAGCCCGGGATGTCGGTCGTCACGCCGCGCGGCGCGGTGGGAAGAATCCATCTGGCGCGCTCCGGCCTCTCCGAAGTGCTCCTCGTCACCGACGGGCGTTTCGCCGCCGACGTGATGGTGGAAAGGAACCGGGTGCGGGCCGTGGCCGAGGGGATCGGAGGGAACTTCTGCCGGCTCAAGTACGTCTCCCCGGTCTATGACGTGACGGTGGGGGACCGGATCGTCTTCTCCGGATTCGACGGGACCATGCCCAAGGGGATGCTCCTCGGGACCGTGGCCAGCGTGGACCGCCCGAAGGAGAGCCTGTTCCAGAAGGTAAAGGTGCAATGCGCCGTGAACTTCCAGGATGTGGAGGAAGTGCTGGTGATCCTCTCCCGCCCCTCGATCCCGTTCCGGCCGGGGAAGGAATGATTTGAGGTACTTCCTCGCGCTGTTCTCCCTGTCGTACCTGGGCGCCGCCTTCTCGGTGTGGGTGCTCTCCGGCATCGTGCCCTGGTTCCTGCTGCCCGATTTCCCTTTCCTTTCCATCGCTTTCGCAGGGATGTTCGTGCCGGGGTTGACCGGTTTCCTGTGCGCTCTCCCCCCCGCGCTGTTCCGCGAGGTCACGACTTCCGGTCCCTCATGGTCGGTGTTCCTCGGTTCGGTGGCCCTCTACTTCGCGGCGCGGGAGATCGGCCGCCGCTTCCTCCTGCGCGACGAACCGTCCATCCTCGCCGCCGTCGTGTCGCTCCTCGCGGGGGAGTCGCTGTCCGTCATCCTGCTTCTTTCGCTGGCGGGAGCCCATCCCTTTTCCCTCCTGTGGGGCGCGCAGGAAGCGGTCCGCATCGCCTGGACCTCCCTCATCGCCGTTCCCCTGTTCCTGGATCTCTCGAGCCGGTGGCGCCGGGTGAAGGATTGAACGAGCGGATCCGGAAACGCGAGCAGGATCCCGACATCGCCCGGCGGGCCGATGTCCTCCGTTACGTCGCCCTGGCCGGATTCATCCTGCTCCTCTTCCGGCTGTACTGGCTCCAGGTGGTCAGTTACGACCACTACCAGTCCCTCTCGGAGAACAACCGGCTCCGCCTGCGCACCGTCCGCGCCCCGCGGGGGCCGATCTTCGACCGGAAAGGGAGGGCGATCGCGGAAACGCAAGGGTCGTTCGACCTGGTCTGTTCCCCCGTGGACGTGGCGGACCCGGCCGGAGAGATCCGCTTTCTCTCGGAGATCGTGGAGTTCGACACGGACGAGGAGGAGGTCCTGGGAAAGGTCCTGGAGGCGATGAAGACGAATCCGTACAGCGGCATCACGATCGCCAGGGACCTGAGGTTCGAGCAGGTTTCGGTCCTCGAGTTCAACCGCGAGGCGCTGCCCGGCTTCTCCGTGATGGTGGAGGCCAAGCGAAGCTACCCCTTCGGGGCCGCCTTCGCCCATGTCCTGGGGTACGTGGGGGAAGTGAGCCAGGGGGAACTCGAATCGAGCCCGGACGAGCGGCTGGCGATGGGCGACATCGTGGGGAAATACGGGCTGGAGCGGTTGATGGACGGCGTCCTCCGGGGAGTCAACGGGGGACGGAAGGTGGAGGTCGACGCCGCGGGCCGCGACCAGCGGCTGGTGGAGGAAGTTCCGTCGAACACCGGCGGACCACTGTACACCACCCTCGACGCGGACCTGCAGAAGTCGGCCCAGGATGCGCTGGGAAGCCGGGCGGGAGCGGTGATCGCGCTCGATCCGAAAACCGGGGAGGTCCTGGCGTTCTATTCCGCCCCGGCCTTCGATCCCAACGTCTTCGCCCGCGGCATCCGCCGGGCCGACTGGCAGGCGCTGAACGCGGACCCGCGCAAGCCCATGCAGAACAAGGGGCTCCAGGGCACCTACGCGCCGGGTTCCACCGTGAAGCCGTTCCTGGCCCTCGCCGCCCTCGAAGAGGAGGTGCAGGACAAGGGCGGCAAGGTTTCCTGCTCGGGGTCGTACCGCCTCGGGAACCGCGTCTTCCGCTGCTGGAAAGAGAAGGGGCACGGCGCCGTCGACATGTACCGGGCGCTGGTGCAATCGTGCGACGTGTACTTCTACACCCTGGGGCTCAAGCTCGGGCCTGAGCGGGTTGCCGCCCTGGAAAAGGGCGCGGGGCTGGGGACGGTCACCGGGATCGACCTGCCGGGGGAACGCAAGGGGCTGGTCCCCGATCCGGAGTGGAAACGGAAAGTGTCGAAGGAGCGCTGGTACGAATACGAAAGCCTTCTCCTGGGGATCGGACAGGGGTCGATCCACCTGACTCCCCTGGAAATGGCGGTCGGATACTCCACGCTGGCCACGGGCGGAGAGGTGATGAGGCCGTACGTGGTGTCGCGGGCCGTCGGGATGGACGGGACGGTATCGGAGCGGAAGCCGGAAATGTTGCGGAAGCTCCCGTGGAAACCGGAGAACGTGGAGTTCCTGAGGAAGGCGCTGGCCGGGGTCGTGAACGATTACGGGACCGGAGGGGGGGCGAAGCTTCCCGGGGTCGTCGTCGGAGGGAAGACGGGCACCGCCCAGGTCGCCGCGGTGAAGGGGAAGATGATCAAATCCGAGGACCTGCCGTACGAGATCCGGGACCATGCCTGGTTCGCCGCCTTCGCGCCCGTGGAGGATCCGAAGATCTGCGTCGTCGCGATGGTGGAGCACGGCGGCCACGGCGGTTCGGCCGCCGCGCCCATCGTGAAAGCGGTGATGCAGGAGTTCTTCCGGACCCGGCTCGCCGCCCCGCCGCGGAAGGAGGGCGGATGAAGGGGCCGTCGAAGCTCGTCCGCATGGACTGGCCACTGTTCTTCATCGCGATCCTCCTGTGCGGCATCGGGCTGATGAACGTCTACAGCGGGACGCGGGTCCACGGGAGCATGGCGTCCGCCCTGTTCGCGAAGCAGGGGATCTGGATCGCCGTCGGCGTGGTCCTGTTCTTCGCCGCCTACTACATGAGCGACGGGATCATCGAGGAGATGGCCACCGGCTACGCGGCCGTCGTCCTGGGAATGCTCGTCGTGGTTCTTGTCGCCGGGAAGATCCGCGGGGGGGCGCAGCGGTGGATTTCCTTGGGGGGATTCAATTTCCAGCCGTCGGAGTTCGCCAAGATCGCCGTCGTCCTCATGTTGTCGCGCTACTTCTCCGGGAAGTACCAGTATGGCGGCATCGGGTTGAGGGAGACGCTGCCCGCCATCGGCATGGTTCTCGTCCCGTTCACCCTGGTGGCGCTCCAGCCGGACCTTGGAACCGCGGGGGTGTTCCTGTTCATCCTGGCGGGGATGACGGTGATGGCGTGCGTGAAGGGGAGGGTGCTCGCCCTGTTCGCGGTTCTCGGCGGATCGGTGATTCCGGCCCTGTGGTCCTTCATGAAGGATTACCAGAGGCAACGGGTGATCACGTTCCTGGACCCCGAGCGGGATCCGCTGGGAGCCGGATATCACGTGATCCAGTCAAAGATCGCCGTCGGATCCGGGGGGATCCTGGGGAAGGGATATCTCCAGGGAACCCAGGGGGCCTTGCGCTTTCTTCCCGAGAAACACACGGACTTCGCCTTCGCCGTCTTCTCCGAGGAGTGGGGGTTCCTCGGATCGGCCCTTCTCCTGCTCCTGTTCCTGCTTCTGATCTACCGGCTGCTGCACCTCACCGTCCGTTCCCAGGACCGTTTCGCCTCCTTCGCGTGCGGGGGGGTGGCCGTGTATTTCCTTGCGCACATCGTCATCAACCTGGCGATGGTGTGCGGACTTTTCCCGGTGGTGGGCATACCCCTTCCCTTCGTGAGCTACGGGGGGTCGTCGATGCTGACGAACATGCTGGCGCTGGGAATAGCGGCCAACCTTTCCCGGTCGCGGTTCACTTTCCAGGGGGGAGGGCTGAAGGGGCGGGAAATCGCTTCCTGAGTTCGGCGGCCAGATCCGCCGCAAGGCTGGTCGAGTACCCGTTCCAACGCCGCGCCACCGTTCCGTCCCCATCGAAAAGCAGCAGGACCGGCGACTGGTTCACGCGGAATTCCTCCTGGAACGCCCCGGGGAGGGCGGTCAAGGTCGTGACCGGCGAATCCTCCTCCGCGCCGCCGGTGCCCTCCGGCCATGGGGGCGGGGCCGGGCGCATGGGGGGCACTTCCCGTTTTCCGCCGGATGAAAGCAATATCTCGCGGTCGAAGAGGATCCGGTACATCCGGACCGACCCCGGCGGGACCGTGGAGGCCGCCTTACGGACCGACTTCCAGGCGTCTCCGCACGCCGGGCACCAGGGGAAGTCGAGCATGACCAGGTGAACCGGTTCTCTCGGGCCGGGGAGATCGGACAGCGTCTTCCCCGCTGCGTCCGTGAAAACCGCCTTCTCCGAGGGAAACGGGCGGGACCCCACGGTGATCGCCTTCGGTCCGCACCCGGAAACGAGCAGCGCGGCGAAGAGAACCGCGGGTACGATCCTGCTCAAAGATTCTTCTGCAGCAGGGAGACGATGTTGGACTTGGGGTTCACGCCGACCATCTGTCCCTTGATCTGACCCGCCTTGAAGAGGATCAGCGTGGGGATTCCCCGCACGCCGAACTGTGACGCGATGTCGGGGCTGTCGTCCACGTTGACCTTGGCGACGTGCGCCTTTCCGTCGAACTCCTTGGCCACCTCCTCGAGGATCGGGGCGATCACCCGGCACGGCCCGCACCAGGGCGCCCAGAAATCCACCAGCACGGGCGTCCCGCTTTCCACCGTCTCCTTGAAGTTCGCGCTGTTCAATTCCTTGATGTTGCCGGCCATGCGGCTCCTCCTTATAAGATAAGGCTTTTAAGGACCAGTTATTTCCCGCGTTTCGCGAGTTCCTTTTTCATGCAACGGTCCATGACCCACGGGATCCCCGCGGCGTCCAGGATTCCGCATGCCTCGGGGCTCACGACCCCTTCCTGCATCCAGAAGAACCTCGCGCCGATCCGGACCGCCTCCTCCGCGATGGGCGGCACGTCCTCGGACCGGCGGAACACGTCGACCACGTCGACTTTCCCCGGGATTTCGGAAAGGGAACCGTACGCCTTCTCCCCGAGCACCTCGCGGATCATGGGGTTCACGGGCACGATCCGGTACCCCTTCCCTTGCAGGTATCCCGCCACGACATGGCTCGGCCTCTCCGGTTTGTCGGAGATCCCCACCACCGCGATCGTCCTGGCCTCGGAAAGGATTTTTTCGATCCGCTCTTCCATCGCGTCTCCCGGTATCCTTTGAGATGCCGATCATGCTACTCCGGTTTTTCGCGAAAGAAAATAGACCGGGGCGTCTCCACGATTCTTGACAGGTCGGAAGGAAAAGGAATATCTTTTCCATACTCTTGCCCGAGGGGAGCTCTCCGTGAAGGAATTGGTCGCCAAGTCTTTGAGAGAAGGGGCGGAGCTCCGCATGAAAATGGCCGAAACGATGGTGGCGAGCATCACGGAAGCGGCGGAAGCCATCGCGGAAGCGTTCAAGGCGGGGCGCAAGCTCCTCCTGTTCGGAAACGGCGGAAGCGCAGCGGACGCCCAGCACATCGCCGCGGAATTCATGAACCGGTTCCTCATCGAGCGGCCGCCGCTCCCGGCGATCGCCCTCACCACCGACACCTCCGTCCTGACCAGCATCGCCAACGACTACGCCTTCGACGACATCTTCAGCAAGCAGGTGAAGGCGCTGGGAAAGAAGGGGGACGTGGCGTTCGGGATCACGACCAGCGGTTCCTCGGCGAACGTGCTGAAGGCGCTGCGGGCGGCGAAGAAGCTCGGCATGATCACCATCACGCTGACCGGGGAGGCGGGGAAAGCCGCCACCCTCGCCGACATCGCGCTCCAGGTCCCTTCCCGCAGCGTGCCGCGCCTTCAGGAAGCGCACATCGTGGTGGGACACATCCTCTGCGAACTGACGGACACATTGCTGTTCAAGGACGTGGGGAAGCGGTGACCCGCCCCCTGGACCTTACGCGTCTCCACCGCACTTCCCTTCATGAACGGAAGAGCAAGGTTTCCTTCCGCGGGTCCGCCGTCCCCCCGAGGCGCGGCATGTCGTTCGCCCGGTTCCTCGAGGGGCTGCCGGATTACCTCGCCGCGAAGGATTTCCGTTCCGTGGTCGACGCGATCGTCCGGGCGCGCCGCCGCGGACGTCCCGTGCTCCTGGGGATCGGGGCGCATTTCATCAAAGTGGGGCTGTCGCCGCTCCTGAGCC
>JAJZRM010000036.1 GCA_021802685.1 Deltaproteobacteria bacterium
ATCATCCACCGGCTATTGCACGGGCCGCGCCGGGGGCCCGTCGGGTCGAGGACGCGGTAGCCCTTGATCGGGGCCGCTTGCAGCTCCTTGAGCCGTGACGGCTTCACCCCTTGATGTTCGAGAACCCAACCGAGCCGCTTCGCGGTAGCGGCATCGAGCTTCAGCGCATAACCGATGATCCGTTCCAGGTCGAGATTGGACTTTCGCATCTCGAAAGCGTGCAGCACCTCGGAGAAGTCGCCGCAATAGTGTGGCGCCATCAATCCGTCGAGCAGTGTCCGCTCCGGGTCGGTGATCTTGATCCTGGCTTCTTCGACCCAGACTTCCTCGATACCGAAGAAATGCTCAGGCTTGACCTGAACGAAACGGAAGACCGTGTTGCCAACCGGATACCCCGGCTCCGCGAGCTTCTTCTTTCCCCTTGTGCGTGGTACTGAACGCGCAGGAGTCAGGACGAACACGTGATGGGGCGTCTGTTCGGTGAGTCCGTGGTAGCTCAACGCGGACCAATGGCTGATAGCCGCCGGCTGGACGAGCGCCATCGCTATCTCGAATTCGTGAAGGGGCAGGCTGCCTGGTACTGCCCCCGAAAGTGCATAGGTACCCCTTCGCAGACGGGAGATCCAGCCGGCCTTGGCGAGGTGATGCAGGGCCTGGCGGACGTATCCCGGCGAGATCCCGAGGGCGTCGGCGAGCCCCCTCGCACGTTCAGCCGTGAAGATCCGGTCTCCGACCTCCGCGAGCATGCGAGCGAGTTCGGTCCCCGCTGTGCTGTGTATGAGATGTCCCGTGCCCATAGTTCGACATTATCGAACATATGCCGGTTAAAGTCTATCGGATATATTTAGAATATATATGGCGATAGTTTGATAATATCGAACTTATGCCATTTATTATCTAATCTGCATGGTGGCGGGTATGTCAAATTTGTGCATGGTATCAATTGCTTCCACGGCGTGGGCAGGCTCTATGTTCCATTCGGGATCATCGAGTGCGTTGACCGCTTTCCGGTTCGCGCCCGGGATCAGGTGCCCGTACGTGTCCACGGTGATCTGGATGGAGTGGTGCCCGAGCTGCTCCTTGACGTAGACGAGGGATTCTCCGTTTGCGATGAGCCAGGAGGCGAAGGTGTGGCGCATGTCGTGGAACCTGATCCGGCGCAGCCCCGCGTGCTTCATCGCGAGGAAGAACGTTTCCCGGACCCGGTTCGGCTCCAGGGGCGCTCCGACGCTTGATGGAAATACCCACTCGGACATCGGACGTCCCTTTTTCAGAGCCGACTTGGTCAGTACCAGCCGATGCTCGGAGAGGACCTGCGCCAACTGGTCGGACATGTCCACCCGCCGGCTCTTCCCGCTCTTCGGCGTCGTGACGATCCGGTTCCAGGAGGCGCGGCGCACCTCGATGAACTTCCCGCTCCAGTCGATGTCCCCCCACTGAAGCCCCAGGATCTCCCCCTGGCGCATCCCCGTCCGCAGCGCCGTCAGGAAGATGGGGTAGAACTTCGGCGAGTGTTCCTTTGCCGTTTCGAGGAATTTCCGTCCCTCGGCGGGAGTGAGGAATCCGAACTTTCCCCGCCTGTCCTCGATCTTGACGTATCGCCCGGGCCGGGCTGCGGGATTGGAGGAAATGATGCCGTCCTCGATCGCCTGGTTGAAGATGGCCGACATCGTGCGGGCGATGTAATGGACCGAACGCCCGGCCAATCCGCTTTCCGCCTTCTTGAAACAGAGCGCCTTGATCTCGTTCCTCGAGATCTCACCCAGCGGTTTGTTCCTGAAGGTGGGGAGGATATGTTTGTCCAGCAGGATCCGGTAGGCCTGCTGCGTGGACACCTTCAAGTTGGTCCGGACGTGTCCCTCCATCCAACCGGCGGCGTACTCGCGGAAGAGGATCGGCGGCCGTTCCTCGGGTGACGGTATGTTGAGTACGTTGGCCGCGATCGCTGCCTCGATCTTGGCCGCGGCTTCCACGGCGGCCTTCTTCGAGCCGATCTTCTTGGCCTTGCGCCGGCCCTGGTGGTCGATGAGGACCCACCACGCGCCGGGCTTGTATTCGCGGACCTTGACGCCCATGCCTATCGGTCTACGACCGCCCCCAACCGTTCCCTGTTGTTAGAGGACATTCTCGACAACCTCCGGCGGCATATTGCGTTTGCCGTCGACACTGACTTACCTCCACGACCCCGCGAAATCCACTCAAAGGTCGCCGCCCGGATGGCTTCGATCTCGACACGGGTGGGCTCCTGATCGGCCGAGAGATGCCATAGGTACTTCCGGGCACATTTCAATACTGGTTACGCGCGACCGCGGTCTTTGGCTAGCGACAGAAAATATTTTTCGCGTTTCGCTTCGCTATGATCTGGAGCCCCTTTAAGAATAAGGCATTGAAAATAAAAGCCTCTTTCGCCGATGAAGGCGCCTTTGTGCTGGATATCAAGGGAAATGGAAACGGAAACGCAGCGATACGAAAACGAAAACCCATCGTTTTCCGTGTCGCTGTTTTCGACGACAACCTCCCCTTTCGACAGGTCGCGGGAAGTTTCCATACGCATCCGGCCATGGTCCACCATGCCGTCCACGGGAACGCCCGGGCAGGGAGTGTCACGCAATGTCACGCGTGCCACCCCATTCTTTCCCCCGCGATACATTTTTCTTCCCTATCCTCTGCCTCGTCATTTTCCGTTTCCTCACGCGTACAATGGTTTGTCTCGCGTGACATCGCGTGACAGTTACCGTTCCGCCAGCAGCCGAATGCCACGGTAGAACCGCTTCCGGGTGTCATCCGCCCGGCGTTGCCAGGCCTTCAGTTCCGGGACGACCGCCCGCAGGTCGCGCCCGAACGAGTGGACGGTTCCCACATGATCCCGCCCGTAATCTTCGCACCACCTCTTCCAAGCTTCGTATAACCGCTGGCAGTCCACTTCGTAGCCTGTGCCGGCTTCGCACCGTTCCCGGACGAAAGCTGCCACGGGGGAGCCGAGGTCCAGGAGTTCGCCGACCGCCTCCTGGCCGGCGGAAGGTTGAAGGAAATATCCCCGTTCCCGCAAGCGCCGCCACCCCTCGATCGCCCAGTTGAGAATCGCAGGGAGTTCGCCGAGGAGCCGGTCGATGAGCCCGTGGTCCTCCTTGCCGTAGAAACTCTGCGTCATCGGAAGGACGATGAACCGGGATGCCAGCGCCCCGCTCGAATCGGCGATCTTGGGCAGCTCGTTCGTGAGGATGAGGAACCGTGTCGGTAACCGGACCCCGGGCAGAGGAGCGAGGTACTTCCTGTCGATGTCGATCCCGTCCTCTCCAGAGATCGACAACAACCGCTCCGCGACCGCGTGCTGGTCGGCGCGCCCCCCGAGCCGGGCATCCGCGATGATCGCGACCTGTTTCCCGACCAGGGTGGAGAGGCCGAAGTTCGTACCGAGCCCCGCAAGGGTGGGGGCGCACACGTTTGCCTGGCCAAGAAGGGCGGTGAGCACCCGGGCGATCGTTCCCTTTCCCGACCTCTTCGGTCCGATGATCAGAAAGATCTTCTGTTGGCGGGTATCCCCGGTCAGCAAATAGCCGAACGTCTCCTGCAACGTGTCCCGAAGCTCGAGGTCGTCGTCCCAGAGGTCGTCGAGGAACCTGTTCCATGATTCCGGCGGTCCGCTGTCGGGCCGGTAGTCAAAGGAGAGTGCGTTGTAGGTGAAGAACTGCGGCGTGTGCGAGCGAAGTTCGCCGGAGGGCAGATGGAGGAGTCCGTTCCGACAGGAAAGAATCTCGTCTGCCGGGAATTCCGACCCGTTGCCTATCCAGGCCGGCGGGGACACGGCCGCGGGGAGATATGCGAGGGCCTGCAAGGCTTCCATGGCATCCCCGACCGTGCTCCTTTTCGGGCAGAAGTCCTCCAGGTCTTTCCCGTCGAAGCACTTGGCCTTGTCCAGAAATGAGTAGAGCCGCGACCGAATCCCCTGCACCTCGGCCTCCGGGTAATGCGTCCCGGTCCATTCGTGGAATACGCCCCGATGATGGTGAAGGGTCCGGTCCTCGCCGCGAAGGAACGTCTCCCGGAGGAAGAGCCGCGCGTTCCTCATCGGTTCGAACCGGTCCAGGATAGGGGCGTCCGTGTCGCCTTCGGAATAGCTCATCGCCATATCGATGTTCCGGGAGCTTTCGAGCGCTTTACGGAATTGCTCGGGGAACGCAGCCGGGTCGGACTTGTGCCAATCGTTCGGATCCTTGACCCCCTTCGGGGCCTTGACCTCGTATGTCTTGCCCTGGTAGCGGATTTCCATGAGCCGTGCGACGACGCCCTTGGCAAACGCATTTCCGCCTGTATCCGGTTCCCGGAAGTAATAGACCGTCCCGATGCCGGCGAGGTATTCCGGCACGATCTTCTTAGTGGTGGAAGCTCCCGGCAGCCCCAGCGAAGGAATCCCGTGATGCCAAAGCGTCCAGCAGTCGCTTTCCCCCTCGACGATGACGACGTATCCTTCCTTTTTGGCGTCTCCCAGCCTATTCAATCCGTAAGGGACGACTTCGCCGTCGCCCTGCAGCCACCGGGAGCCGTTCTTTGCGGATAATGCCGCTCGCAGTCGTTGGCGGGGTGTGGGATAGCCGGCCATATCGAAGTAGCGGATGACGACGCTGCCGCGCGGATGATCTTCGACTCCCACCGATCGCAGGAATTCCGCCGGGAGCCCCTTGTCATGAGCCAGGTCCTCGACGCTCAATCGCCGGCGAGGGGGACGGTTCTCCTCCGATTCCTCGCGCGGCGGAAAGAGGTCGGACATCTCCAACCCGACCGCCGAAACGATATCCCGCGTGTCGCAGCCGGCAAAACAGTTGATGAGCACCTTGCCGTCCGCACCCGCACCGACGGACAAGGACGCCACCTTGTCGTCGTGGCCGGGGCATTTCGCGACATACCCGTTCGCACTTCGCTTGACGCCCTCAAGATGCGAGAGCAGCAGTTCGAGGGGGGCCATGCCGCTCACTTGCGCGTTCTCCTTTTTTTTCCCTTTCCAACAAGCTCGGTCACGAGGTCGTCGAGGTCCAGCGCATGTCGTCGCTCAGACCGAGTTTCGACGAAGGAGCGTAGCTCGTCCGGGTCGAAAAGGAGGCGGTCGTACAGTTTCCGGTGCGGGATCTCGTGGAGATGGGACCTGAGCCACGACAGGGAGCGCCCCCCCAGGAAATCTGCTGCCTGGCGGATATTGAGGTAGCCGGTCATTCCGCTCCCTCGATGGGGCGGATCAGCTGATCGATGCTTTCCTTGGGGATCCTGACCAGGTCGTTGATTCGGACGGCGTGGAGCTTATGCTCCCGAATCCAACGGCGGATGGTCCGTGATGAAACCCCCAGGATGGCGGCCGCTTCTTTGACCTTGAGAAATTCAGGAGTGTGTCGTCCCATGGGTACAGTTTTCCTAAGATGGGACAGAATGACAAAAGGGGCTGAACGAATCGGCGAGAAATCCCCCCTTAGGGGGGAGGGGATGGAATCAGTCGCTTTCCCTGGTACGCTTTTTCTTGTTTATATACCGTTTCTCTAATGCCTGTTCCGTGTAGCCTATCCCGAGGATATCCTCGCAAAGCCGCTGCGTAATCTTGACAATCACGTCCTGGCCGAGTTTGATGTCGTCCCGCGTTATCCCGCAGATCTGAATCCGCTTCGTCCACTTTTCTTTTGATCGCGCATCAGGCGTCAGCGTGTCCCAAAGCAGCTTCCTCTTGAACTCGTCTATGGTGGGATACCAAAGATTTTCGATCCAGGCGTTGTTGTCGATATAGATTTCCTTGATGGCGACGCCGAAGGCATCGTACTTGACTGACTTCATGAAATTGTCTTTGAAGTAAAATAATCCTCCCGCCTTTTCAGCTTCGGTTGCGGCTTGCAGGGCTTTCTTTCCGAACCCCGTCGGTGGAAACTCTTTGTGTACCGACTGCACGGCATTCCAGATCCCCTGGAAGATGACGCGTAAACGGACTACCAACCTCTCCCGGTCCTCTATATCGAACCAGACCGGGCGCCGTCTTTTCCCGGAACGCACAGGAGAGACCTTACCTTCCATTCATGCTCCTTCGCACAGATAGTAAGGGTCTGTCGGGAAGGGTAGCATATCATCAGCGATCCTCATTGCCCCCGCTTCATGCATCAAACGCCTTTCTCGCCCTGAACCCTCCTTTATTGGTAAAAAACCGTTACTGATCGACATTTTTTCCTCAAGTATAATCATCCCACGATGCCGACTCCCCGCTCCGAACAGGTACCCCGTCCCGGAATGTTTGCCACCGTGCGTAACCGCCGCGGGATCGTTTGCGCCGTCGAGCCCTACGACGGCGAAAACGGGCGTTTGCACCTGGTGCACCTGGAGTACAAAGACAATCAACATCCTTTCGAAGAGCAGCTTCTGTGGGAGCTTGAGCCGAGGAAGGACCTTCTCGAGCCGACGGCGCTCCCGAATGTGATTCGCGCCGATCCGATGCCACCGGAGGATTTCGACGCCCTGTTGCGCGGTTCCCGGTGGACGGCGGCCATACCCTATCTGGACCCGGATGGCGACGGTCCGCTGGAACGCTTGCCGATTTCAAGTCCTTTCCATGGAGCCGTGCAGGTGGAGGACTTTCAGCTGGTACTGCTGCTGAAAGCCCTTCGCATGCCCCGAGTGAACCTGCTTCTTGCGGACGATGTGGGCCTCGGCAAGACGATAGAGGCCGGGCTGATCTTGAGCGAGCTTCTGTTGCGCCGCCGCATCCAGCGCGTCCTGATCCTGACGCCGGCCGCGTTGCGTTTGCAGTGGCGGGACGAGATGTGGGAGAAGTTTGCACTCGCATTCGATTTGGTGGACCGTGTCGAGACGGTCGCCTTGCGAAAACGCCTGGGAATGGATGCCAATCCGTGGCGTTCCTTCAGCCGCATCATCGCTTCGTACCACTACTTGCGCCAGGAGGATGTGCTCGATCAATTCCTGGCGGCTTGCCGCACGCCGGAAGGGGCCGCGCACCTTCCCTGGGATCTCCTTATCGTCGACGAATGCCACAATCTTATGCCCTCGGCATTTGGCGACGACAGCGACTTATGCCGCATGCTCCGCCTGTTGGCCCCCCAGTTCGAGCACCGGTTGTTCCTGAGCGCTACACCGCACAATGGACACACCCGATGTTTCACCGGCCTGTTGGAAATCCTCGATCCCGTACGCTTTACCGCGACGGATCAGCTGAAACCGGCCGAAAAGGAACGCGTTCAGCACATTGTGCTTCGCCGTCTAAAGCGGGAAATCAATGCCCGCACGAATCCTCCGAAGTTTAGCACTCGGAACCCTCCGAAGGCGCTTGTCCTTGAACTATCCCCCGGGGAAGTGGCTTTGAGCAGGGCTTTTCACACGTTTCGCGCCGCCATCCGAAAACTGATTGCCGGCGGCGAGAGTCGTCGCCGACGTGCTGGAAGTTTCGCCGTAGAGATCCTCGGGAAACGGCTCTTGAGTTGCCCGGTCTCATTTGCCGAGTCGTGGCGCCGTTGCAAGGAGGGTTTGGGGGAAGAACGGACCGCAACCGAAGCGGACATGGATTCCGCGCGCCGAGAAGTGGAGCGGGAAACCAGCGATGACCGAGAGGCCCAATCGCGGGAAGCCACGGCAGCCGGGGTTATCGGTTCATGGATGAAAGGCGTTGTTGCTCACCTCGAAGAAGAGATTGCGGCCATCGATGCGGCGATCGTCAGCGTGGGTCTGGATATACGCGGCAACAACGTGATCGAACAGAACCCGGCTGCCGATGCACGGTTCGACGCATTCGTGGCTCTCATCGAGACCCTCTTGCGAGCCGGAGACGCCTGGCGCGATGACGAGCGCCTGGTGGTCTTTACCGAGTACAAGACGACTCTCGACTACCTCGTGCGCCGGCTAAGGGATCGATACGAAGCGGATCGCATTTTGACCCTGTATGGCGGAATGGACGAGATCGACCGTGGTCTCGTGAAGCAGGCCTTCAACGACCCATCCCATTCGGTGAGGATTCTGCTTGGCACCGATGCCGCCGCCGAAGGGCTCAACCTCCAGTGGACCGCGCGCTATCTTCTGCACTTCGACTGCCCCTGGAATCCGTCGAAACTCGAGCAGAGAAACGGTCGCGTAGATCGGCACAGCCAGGCGCGCGATGTCACGGTGCATCACTTTGTGACCGACCAGGATCAGGACCTTTCGTTCTTGGCGCACGTGATCCGTAAAGCCGATGAAATCCGCGAGGATCTTGGGTCGGCAAACGACCTGTTCGACGAGGCGGCGCATCGCCGGCTGGTAGAAGGGGAGAGCGTCGCGACGGTGCAGGCAGACCTGGACCGGCGAATCACCAAGGCGCGAGGGCGATCGGCGATTAACGCCGACGACTCGACGGATACCGGGGCCGAAGGAAAAGCGGCCGGTGATCGACTCACGGCGTTGGCCGCCGAGATGGACCTCGATCCGCAGTCGCTTCGGGACACGCTCGAAGCCGCCATGGCGATCCGCGCCGGGAGGCCACAGCTCGAGTGCTCGGAGTCCCAAGGCACCTGCAAGGTTCTGAACCCGGGACTGCCGGGGTGGAGCGAGGTCATCGACGATTCACTACGCCGGATCGTCAAGGGCGGCCACCGCGGCCCCGTCGCCCGAATCGCTTTCAACACGGAGCCATTTCTCGAACGAATAGGCGAACGTCTCGTCTTCTGTCCGCGGCCCGACGTGTTTCTCATGCACCTGTCCCACCCGATGATGCAGCGTGCCCTCGGGGCGCTCACACGCAGGAGATTCCCCGGTACCGGTGACGAAGTTTCCCGCTGGACCGTGCGGCTGGGAGGAGTTCCCCGGGATGCCGATGCATTGATGCTGCTCAGCGTGGAAGAGCTTGCCGTAAACGATCTGCGCGAGACGTTTCACCATTGGGTTCGCACGCTGGCCTTTCCCGTCCGGGGCGGGGTGCTCGGTCCGCCGCTGTCGCATCGACCTGCCATGGTTCTCCGCCAGGCACATCCCGTAAATGACGCCGGTCTTCGCGAGCGTGCCCGCGATCTGATCGACGACCTGTCTCCCGAACTCGGTCGGTTCCTCTGCGGACATGCCGAGCGGCTTACGAATGAGCTGCGGCGCCGGCTCGAAGTCACCGGCGCCCAGGCGCGTAAGCAGGAGGAAGAGCGCTATAAGAGCCGCCAGGGAGAGGTTTCCAGCCTGATCGCCGAAAATACCCTGGCCAAGCTCGAGCGGGAGATCGAAAAGTTGAAGCTGGAGCGGCAGCAAGGGCTGCTGTTCGATGCGGAGGCGCGGATCGACACGATCGACCGCTCGATCGAGGAAAAACGGGAAGAGATCGCCCGCCGCACGCGCCACTATGAAGAGGTGCGGGAACAGCTCGAGCGGGAACGAGATCGAATCCTGAAGCACGTGCTTCCGGGCCGCCATCGCATGACCGGCGTTGCCCAGGTATTCCCCGTTTCGATCGAAGTTCGATGGCCGGGTGACGCTCCATGACCGCCGCCTTTATGGCCGGTTGGGAACGGTTGCGGCATGGGGGTCTGCTGCTCGATGCGGTGCGCCTCCGCCAGATTGCGGAGAGCGAACCCGAAACGCTGCCCCAATTCATCGAGAAGGAACTTCGGCGTCTATCCCTCGCTGTCTTCGACCGCAACGAAAAGGGCGTCACCGAGTTTGTCGTCTTCGTGCTGGAGAAGGTCTGCGGTTTTACAGCGGCAAACGGCGCCTGGAAACGCGGCCCGAACGTCGGTTCCGAGTGGGGCCGCCGTGTGGTCACGGGTGAGACCGTCAAGCCCCGGCATCTTTGGTGCGGTTACAACCGGGCCGTTCTGCCTGTCTTCATCGATTCAGAAGCGCGTCTAGGGATCGGTCGCGGCCGGAAAGCCGCGAGCCAGGCATTGCAATGGCTGCGGTCCGGCAACGAAAAGCTCGCGCTTCTCACGAACGGCCGCCAGTTCCGGCTCCTCTTTGCGGGACTTGACTTCGACGCGTGGTGCGAATGGGATGTCGACCTGTGGTTCGAGGAGGGGAGGCTCTCTTCCCAGGTCAATGTGCTGCGGACCCTCCTTTCCCCGGATCTCTGGACGCCCCCTGAGGCGGAACTGCAGGCGCCGCTGCTTGAGGCGATCCTCGACAGCCGCAAGGGACAGTCGGAGCTCTCCGCAGTTCTCGGGGAACGGGTTCGCGAGGCGGTCGAGCTTCTCGTGCAGGGACACGGCGAGGCGCTGAAGGAGATAAGCCGCGAAGTCGATCCCGCCGACATCTACCGCGCCGCTGTGCGAGTCGTTATGCGTATGGTGGTCGTGCTCTTTGCCGAGTCACGCGAGCTGCTTCCGCGCGACAACGCCCTGTACTACGGAACCTACGGACTGACAGGACTGCTCGAAGAACTCGAAAAGGTTGCCTCGCGCGGCGGGAACCGCCTGGCCCGCTCATTTCAGGCCTGGCCGCGGGTGCTCGCACTCTTCCGGCTGGTCCATCAGGGATCGCATCACCCGGCGCTGCCCGTGCCCGCGTACGGCGGGGAGTTCTTTGCTCCGGGAGGCCCGGCGGCCTCAGACGGGCTTTCCCGGGCCCTTGCGGTATTCGAAAAGGCGGCCTTCGACCGGGAGATCCTTTCGGACCGGGAAGTCCACCGCCTGCTCGACCGGATCACCCGGACGCGCATTAAGATCCGTCAGGGGCGCACCGGGGCTTGGGTACCGGCCCCGGTGGATTTCTCCGATCTGTCCAGCGAGTACATCGGCATCCTCTATGAGGGACTGCTCGATTTCGAGTTGAAGGTGGCCCCCTCCGGCGACCCGGTGGTGTTCTTGGCCGTCGGAAACCAGCCTGCCCTTCCGCTCTCGCGACTCGAGGCGATGGACGACAGGGCGCTGGCCCATCTTCTCGAAAAGATGAAGGACACGAGCCGCGGGGACGACGAGGTGGTGGATATCGAAGCGGGAGAGACCGCCGGCGAAGAGGAGGCCGCGGCCGAAGAGAGCGAAGAAGAGTTGGTCGATGATTCCGGGCCGGATGCAGCCGACGTCGAAGAGGCGGAGGCAAACGACGAGCGTCACACCACCCGCACGCGTGCCGAACTTTGGGCGCGCCGGGCCGTCGAAGTGGGCCGGCTTGCGAGGAAACCGAAAGGGGGGATAACGCCCGAGAAGCGCCTGGTTTACGATGCCGCTGTTGCTCACAAGGCACGACAGCTCGTTGTTCGTATTATTCTGCCAGGTGAATGGTACCTCGTGCGCTGGGGTGGCACGCGCAAGGGCTCGGGCACCTTCTATACACGCCCCGGCCTGGCCGTGCCCACCGTGCACCGCACGTTGCGTCCCCTTGCCTTTATGCCGCCTCCCGGGTCCGGCGGGACGCCGGATCCTGACGCTCCGCCCGCCGCCTGGCTTCCGAAGACTCCCGAACAGATCCTTGCGCTGAAGGTTTGCGACCCGTCCTGTGGATCCGGCACGTTCCCCGTGGCGGCCCTCCGATTCCTCACCGAAGCGCTATTCACATCGCTCCACCACCACAACCGCGTTTCGGCGGATGGCGACCGCGCCGTCGTCCGGCTGCTCGAGGGAGTCACGGGGGCGGAAGGTGCTCCGGAGGAAAGGCTGGGACAGGAACTATTGCCCTGCCGCCCGGACGACCCGCTGTTCGAGCTGCGCCTGAAGGCCATTTTGCGCCGCCATGTCGTGGAGCGCTGCATCTACGGAGTCGATCTCGACGCGCTGGCGGTCGAGCTGTGCCGGCTCGCGCTGTGGATCGAAACGATGGACCGCACCCTGCCGTTCTCCTTCCTTGATCACAAGATCAAGTGCGGGAACAGCCTTGTCGGCGCTTGGTTCGACCGGTTTCAGCACTACCCCGCG
This sequence comes from Deltaproteobacteria bacterium, assembly GCA_021802685.1. GTDB lineage: Bacteria > Desulfobacterota > Deferrimicrobia > Deferrimicrobiales > Deferrimicrobiaceae > UBA2219. The sequence continues at coordinate 11,838 of JAJZRM010000036.1, forward strand.
ATGGCGTGGAAGAACCGGGAGGGGGGTGACAAGGGGCACGTCAACGGAGTTCACTTCGAGAAGGATGCCCGCGGAAAGGCGATCAAGGTTTTCGTGAAGGACACGCTGGCCCCCGACATGCGCCGCTTCCTCGAAGGCCGCACGCTCTTCTCCGAGGACCAGCAGGAGCAGGCGAACGCGGTTCATGTCGACTCGCTCGCCGTTCTTGCGCGCCTTCACGACCTGCCCGTTCAGGACAGCGCAGAGCGTGCCCGGATCTATCGCGAGGAGTTGGTGGGCACCCCGGCCTACCGGTCTCTGAAAGATGCGATGGACCTCTGGTGCGCCTGCTGGTTCTGGCCTGCGGACGCACTCGAGCAAGCGCCGCTGCCTTCGACGCTGGCCTCGCCTCCGGAAGAGACTCGCGCCATCGCCGGGGGCATAACGGCACGTAATCGTTTCTTCCACTGGGAACTTGAGTTTCCCGACGTTTTTCGGGTCGAGGGTTCCGGCTTTGATGCCGTTCTCG
>JAJZRM010000037.1 GCA_021802685.1 Deltaproteobacteria bacterium
TCGGCTTGGAGCCCCGCCTGTTCTTTACCGACAACGCCAACGAGTTCCGGGGGTTTGATCTCCGACGTTTTTGCGACGACAAACAGATCTCGCTGAGATGGCGGCCGGTCAAGAGGCCCGAGTTCGGCGCGTTCATCGAGCGGATGATCAAAACCCTGAAGAATGAGGTCGCCACTCTCGACGGCACGACCTTGGCCAATCCGCAGGAGAGGGGAGAATACGACTCCGCGTTCAATTCCAATATGACCATCGACGAACTGGAGGAGTGGATCGCCCGCTTCCTCATCAACGAATACCACCTGGACAAACATTCCGGAATCGGGATGCCGCCCAAGACGAAGTTCGAGCTTGCCGTTCTGGGAGACCCCGACGACCCGAACTCCATCCCGCTGGGTCTTCCGGACCCGGTCGAGGATGAAGAAAACTTGAAGATCAGCCTCCTGCCTTCGATCGAAAGGACCGTGCAGAAGGACGGGATAACCATGGACGGCGTCCGGTATTTCCACGAAGTCCTGCGGAAGTGGATCAACCACGTCGATCCGAAGACCGGGGTCAAGTACCTGTTCATCGTCAAGTTCGATCCCCGGGACATCAGCAAGGTGTATTTCTACGATCCGGTTCTGAAGGAGTATTTTCCGATTCCTTATCGCGACGTTTCTTATCCCGCCATTTCGTTCTGGGAGTTGCGGGAGATTCGCAAACGGCTCGCCGACGATGGAGTCCGGAACCCCAACGAGATGCAGATATTCGCGTCCCGGCAGAAACGGAGGGGGATCGAAGAAAAGAGCAGGAAGACCACGAAAGCCATCCGGCGAAAACGGTCCGCGAAGGCCCATCACGACAAGACGAGGCAGGAAACCGGGCCGCAGTCCGGAAGAACCTCGGCGGCGGGCAAGGGCGGGATTGCCGAACTGGAGAAGGCCGAGTGGGCCGCGCTGTTCGCGCAGGTGAAGGGATCCGACAGGATTGAAATCCTCTCGTCGGGGAAGGAGGAACGCGACGATGGCTGACGACCTCGGCCACATTGAAAACCTGGTCCCCGAAGCCCGGCAAGCTCTCATCCGGGGCGACGACGAGGCAAGGGTTATGCTGATCAAGACGGAGAAGTTCATCCCCTACGAAAAAGGGAACGATATACTGGAGCGCCTGGAAGAACTTCTCCGCGAGCCCAAGAAGCCGAGGATGCCTGGTTATCTGATCGTCGGCGACAGCGGCAACGGCAAGACCAGCATCCTGCGGAAGTTCTGCCGGACGCACCCCCCCACCGACGGCCTGGATGCGGAAGCGGTGCCCGTGGTCCCGGTGGAAGCGCCCGACGGCCCGGACCCGGATGCCTTGTACGAGTCCGTCCTGGAATACCTCATGGTTCCCTTCAAGCGGTCGGACAAGCGCGAGCAGAAAAAGCGCGACGTCAAATACTATTTGAAGGACGCCGGCACCAGGATGCTATGCGTCGACGAGCTCCACAATATACTCAACGGGACGAAGACCCGGCAGGGGATGTTCCTCACCGCCCTGAAGGGTTTGACGAACCAGTTGTTGATGCCGATCGTGCTCGCCGGGACGAGAGAGGCCCTGAACGCGATAACCCAGGACGACCAGATTCGTAGCCGTTACCGGCCCTTGTTCCTTCCTCGCTGGAAAATGGACAAGGAATATGTGACGCTCCTGGCGAGCATCGAGAAGACCTTGCCCCTCAAAAAGCCGTCGCGTTTGGCTTCTCCGGAGCTGGCTCCGGAGATTCTGGAACGGTCCCATGGATTGCTCGGGGAGATCATCACCCTGATCAGCGAGGCAGCGGTCGCCGCCATCAGGACCACGAAGTCGGAGCGGATCACGCTCAAGGAGATCACAGAGTCAAAATACATCAGGCCCGCCACCGGCGACGATTACGCGAATCTGTTAGGCTCTCCCTGATGATCAGAAACATCCATAACCCTGCTCTGCGCGACGCCAGGTTCCCGCTCCATCCGCGCCCGCTGGAGGACGAACTCCTGAGCACCTGGCTCATCCGAATCGCTTACAAGCACAAGACCGATCCCGTCAGCTTCGCCAATCTCTACTTGCCGGATTGGAAATTCATTCTGTGGAGCCGGGATTTCGACACGACGGCGGACCGGAAGCTTCTGGAGGCCCTGTCCTACAAGAGCAGACAGAGCGTCGAGGCCCTGTTTTCTCTCACCCTGAGGTCCTACGAGGGATTCCTTGCGGAGGAACTTACCGATAAGACTCGGAACCTGCTCGTGCAGCCTCTCGTCAACTACTCCCATACCAAGGTGGGATACGGTCTGCGGTACTGTCCGCTCTGCCTGCGCGAAGACGAGATACCGTACTTCAGGAGGAAGTGGCGCCTGTCCTTCTCCACCGCGTGCGTGAAGCATTCCTGTTTCCTCCTCGACAGATGCACCGCATGTTCGACTCCGTTGACCCTGAGCAAGCTTCACGACGACCGGCCCGTCTTCCACTGCTACCGGTGCGGGCACGAATACGCCAAGTCGGAGGCGGAGGCCGTCGACGTGGGTTCATACGGTCTGAAAGCGATCGGCAAGCTTCACCGCGTTCTGGACGACGGTGTCTTCCGCGCAGGTGACGTGTGGACCTACTCGTTCGCGTTTTTCTCCGTGCTGAAGCAGCTCGTGAAGGTCGCCTACTGGTGGGGCAAGACCGAGGGATTCCTCGATCACGAGGTCATGACCGGAAAGATTGCCTACCTTTCCGGAAGGCCCCGGCTGAACCTCATCGAAAACATTCCGCTCAAGGAGCAGTACCTGCTCTTTTCGGGGCTCATGCGTCTCTTTGAGGATTTCCCCTCAAGGCTAATTCTGTTCTGCGAGACCAACAAGGTGAGAAAGACCGACCTGACGAAGGATATGCACTCCGTTCCCTTCTGGTATTCCCGTGTCGCAGAGCGGTTCAACGGCGAGTATTGCGCGATCAGTCCGGAGGAGGTGAGCAGCGTGATTACTTACCTCAAGGACCGAAGGATACCCATAAGCGCAGCCAAGGTGTCCAGGCTGGTTGGAAGAGGCATCGACTTCAGGAAAAGGGAGGATCTTCGCGTCTTGTTTTCTAATGGACAGTGCTGATTCCTTCGCGTCTCTGTTTCGCTTATTCTGCCTTATTCCATTCCTCTCTACCTCACGCGAATTTGGCTACCGGCACGGTCGTCCACGGAGCACCGTCATTTGGAGTAAAGCGGGATTTGGCCCAGATCAGGAATACTTCTGCGCCTACCCTTCGCTGTTTGCGTTATGCTCATCACGGCTCTGACTTCCGTTTCGACTTTCGTCACAAGGTTTCTCGCATCGACAGCCAACAAGTCGTCGCAGGTGAGCACGGTCCTCTTGAACGCCACCAACGACTCCTTGGTGGCTCCGTAGTCGCCTTTTCGAACATCATCCTTGAGGGCTTGGTATGGTTTCGACAGCTCAGGGATCTTGAACCAGTCGTCCCGGGTTCGGGACGCCACGACCTGCAGAATCATGTATGGATAATCCCCGAAGGGCTGCGCGTTCCGGTCCACGAGTCGATAATCCGAACCGTCCACCCGGATGTCGTTGACGTTGATCGTCCCCTTGGGTGCACGCATCACAAGGTAGTAGCCCGTCTCGGGGCTTGGATTATTGACCGCGACGCCGATTTCCAGAACTGAATCGTCTTCCCCGCCCGTGAGAAGGTTGATGCCTTCCTTGAGGGGTTCGGCAAAGGGGAGCGCGGCATTGATATAGGATACGCCTGCGAGACTGGACATTTTTTCCAGGACCGACAGGAACGGCGCAGCGAGATCCGCCGATTTGATTGAAAACAGACCCACCTCCATTTCCAAGTCGCCGCCGCGATATGGAACGGGACCGAGAAGTCGCTGCCCGATCTGAATAACTTGGTCGACGCGTTTCGCGTCCACGTCCTTCAACTTGCTCGGCGTCGTCAGAACATTGAACTCGGCGGTCTTTCCCGACAGGTGCGGAAGCGAAATGTGGCTGTGAACAGCCCCATAGAATCTTGTTAGTCCCCTCCGAACGTCCACCACCCGCAAGGATTGAAGAAAAACACTCAGGTAGCACGTGTCGGGAGCCACCCGCTCACGCGAAACATTGCCGGGGACCTGCTGGGGTTCCAGAGGAGAATATGTCCAATCCTTGACCCGAGTCGTGAAGATACTGCTCCACCATCCCATGCAGGGGCCTCCGATCGCGCTACAGTTCGCGAAGTTTGTGAACTTTGTATACGGAATCGGCCCATATCCACGCCGAAAACTCAAGGTCTGTTGCGGGGTCTACCGCCAAGCCGGTCCTGATAAAGGAGAAACCGAGGATATGGTCGTCGCTGTCGACGAGGGCGGCACCGGAGTCGCCGGGTTCCGTCACGGCCGTGGTGATAACCTTGAGTTGACTATAGGGATGTACAAAGGGTATGTCGGGACTCCATCCGGTAACCTTCGCCGAGCGGAGGCCGGAGGTGATCCCTTCGAATTGGACATGCTCGCTCGATCGCGGCGAGACGCCCGAGAGGGGACCGTGTTTTCCGCGGTGCTGGTCAGCGCCGGCCCCAAGCGGGATTTCGACGAAACAACTGTCGCTCATCCAGTCCGTGTTCTGTATCGTTCCGTTTATCCCGTTGATCTCGACGTCGGTAACGCCGGGGCTGACGGTCGCATGGGAATCCGTTACCGCGTGCAAGGCGATCGTGATCCCGGTTCGGCCCTGTGCATCTCTTGCGATCGTACCGGCGGTCGATGTGGGTATTCCACCCGCGCAGGGCGCCACCCCCCACGGCGGACTAGGCACGGACGTATGCCGAATGACTGGAGGCCGGGTAACCAGGATTCCGAATGGTTTTGCCTTTGCCGCTTCGATGGCGAGTTGCGCGTCGACGTTCTCCACCAACTGGATGAACCTCATCTCGAAATCGCTGTTGGCATTTGACAGATTGTAGTTCGTCCGCTGCGCAATCCGACGATTCTGCCAGCGCTTCCATCCCTCAACAAGTTCTTCCCGTGGTACCTCCATCGGAAGGCCTGTTGGCTCGCTCTTGCCATATGCCGGGTCGAATACGACCAAGTCGTATCGGGGGCTGAAACCCTCTCCGTGGCTCACCACGATGGTTTCCGCTCTTCTGACGGACTCGGGCGAGGCCCCCGCCCTTTGCAGGGTGCGGGCGTAGGAAGGCGTGTGAATGACGATTTGCCAGAACAGGGTCGCGATCAGCGGATCCGTGTGGATTTCGCTCCGGACGATCTTGTATAGACGCTCCGATGCGGGACCCACACCATGGAGAGTGCCGCCGGTCTCTGTGCCCAAATAAGTGGTGGCAAATGACGCAAGGTCCATTGTGTCGGTACCTCCTTGCTGGATGGCGACCGAAACGGAACCAGCCCCGTTCTATCCTTGTTCTTTGCGGCGCTGGCTTCTCCCCTCCTGTTACAACCGCCGCGTGCGATATTTCATGTTTGTTCCCGAAGACGTTGGTTTGGCAACCCGAGAGTCACCCTACTGGCAATATTTTTTCCAGTCCGGCTCGAACTCACATGCCGCGGCAATGTCCTTTTCCCAGTACCGAATGTCCACCTTGTTCAGGGTGCAACTGAAGTCCTCCAGAAGCTTGTTCCCGCTCTCCAGATCGCACAGGACGACCGAATAATCATTGTCGACGGCCCGGGCCCGGAGGCGGTAGCCTTCCTTGATCCGCTCGACCTTTTCCTTGTCCGGATAGACTTTTTCGAGGACGCCGATGAACTCATTCTCGTCGAACTCGGGGGGCACCGTTTTCCCCTGCTTCCCGTAGTAGGCCGTGATCTTCTTCGACATGTCCGAGAGGGTGACTTCCAGGGCCGAATACTGCTTTATCTTCTCCTCGTCTGCTTTGGCGAAGAAGCTTCCGATGGAGCATCCCCACAGGACGAACGCAAGAAGAAACGGCGCCAATTTCCTCATTGGAGTCTCCCTTTCAGGACCAGAAATGGATTTTCTCCTCATCGACGCCGGTGTCCAGGTTCCAGTTCCTGATGTAGGAGTCGAGGCCGGCTAAATTTCGTTTTTCGATGTCGACGAACAGCCTGTGCCACACGTCGACCACCGCAGCCACCGCCTTGTCGAAGACGTCCTCCCGGAACCTCCCCTTCCTGCCTCCCGGGAGTTGGACCTCCTGGACGAATATCCGCCTCTCCTCCGGATCGAAATCCTCCACTCGTTTGTAGACGAGGTTTGTCTCCTCGCCAATGTGCCGGAAGACCGGGATCGGCATCTCCTCCGCGACGGAAATCCGCGAGAGGAAGTTTTCGTGCCATTCGTCGGGCTGGATGCGGTCAAACCTGTCCGTCCCCCCGGGGTGGCTGCGCTGCAGAGCGCCTTCCCAGAACGTCTTGATCGCGGGGTGTATCCTCTCATTATCGTCAGGGTCCGAGCACATCCCGAGTATCTCCACGTAATCCGAATACCGCAGTTCCGTATTCTTGATCTCCCGGAAGATGAAGCTGTCCTGGATCATCTCGCAATGCCGGTGTTCGCTGGAATTAAATAGGTAAGGGCCGACGATCGCGTTGACCACGGGATGGACCACGGAATCTGCAATGACGTGGGTCACGAAACCGCAGAGCCAGGCAAGGCAGATCTCGAACTCCTCGTCCTTCCGGTTCAGAAGTCCGGCCGCCGCCGCTTTGACGAGCTCCCCGGTGTTCTCGTAATGCATCCGGTCCGCCCAGGTGTGGACCTTGAGCATGGCGCTCTTGAGGTCGGTGAGGTAGGGATAGTCCGGGCCCACCGCGCCGAGGTTGACGAAGTGGTTGAATCCCAGGACCACGCTGAAGTACGGATGTTTGCGCCCAGACTTCCTGTATCTCTCCAGCGCGTCCTCGACGATCATCCAGTGCGTGAACGTTCCAGCCATGCCGTTCTCCTGGCCCGTCGGCTTCCTACGGTCTACGTGCCTCGGGCCGCTCCCTTATCAGGCGAGGATCTTGACGAGCTTCACGACGATCCCGGCGAACCGGTCGACGTTCTCCTTCAGGTGAGCCACCTTTTCGTTTTCGTCCGTGGCCGCCTTCACGACCTTCAGAAGCTCCAGAAGCGTATCCTTGTCCTCCCGGGCCGGGAAATACTTCTTGATCTCGGCGTCGGTCAACCGGCAAAGGCTGGAGAGTTCGGATGCGTACTGCTTGTCGGTTGCTTCCGCCGCTCTGCGTGCCGCATCTTCGAAGGGATTCGGCATGGTCATTTCTCCCTCTTGATCAGTTTTTTCGCCTCGTCGACGTATTTGGGGAGTTCGTCCAGCTTTCCCTCGTACCGGACGATCCTGTCCAAGATGTCGTTGATCTTGTCCACGGGGAAGACTTCCTTCCCGCTGATCTTCAACTGCTTCAGAAGTTCGTCCCGCGCCTCGCCGACCTTGGCCGCCGACATGAGGTGCGCGGTGACCGCCTGGTTCACCGTCAGCATGTCTGCGTAGTGCGCGCGCACCTCGTCCTTCATGGTCCGCTCGATGCCGTCGAGGGCGGCCATCTGGGACGCCCGCCTGGCGTAGATCTCCTTCGTGGCCGCCTCCGCGAATTGCAGCATGACCTTCCCCTTTTCGGAAGGCGTTCCGGCCTTTTCGATCTGGCCCAGCACGTCGGATTCCTTCACGAACCGGCCGAGAAAGTCGGGAATCCATTTATCCTTCATGAAATCGTCGACCCGGGTCCGTCGCTCGTTCACGTAACCTTCGATGAGGTTCAAATGGGCTGCCTGCGCGGAGTTGATCATCCCCGTCAGCTCCTGGCTGAGCTGGGCGGACTCCTTCGGGACGTGGGCGCAACCCGCGAGAATCGCGATAGCGATAACAAACACGACCGGCCGACATCTCTTGAGCATGATCGACTCCTTCGGGATCGAATCACGAACCGGGAACGGAAAAGTTCGATGTGTCGAGGCGGGCGTGGACATCGCGGACATCTCCCTCTGATCGAGGTTCAATCCATCGCTCTATTGGAATCCCCTTCGCTTATCGGGTCAAGGAATATCTCCGGGGGTTATTCCGTTGCATATCCATTAGTTACCAACGACTCGCGATAGCGCCTCGTTGACTGAAAACCCCTTGACCGATCACTGTCCCTTGATCTTCCTCCGTTAAACTCTTTTCCCCGACGATTGATGAGTGAAACCGTCCCCGGCGGAAGATCCGGCCGAACGGTACCTCGTTCACCGTTTCCTGTCAGGCCAAGGAGGTAAGCCTCGGGATCGTCATGATCCGCCCCGCGCGCCGGAGTTCGTCCATGATGAACAGGTGGGATCGCCACCCTTCGAATTCGGGATCCTGGGGAACGCCGAGCACGCGATCCCCGACGGGGGCGTACCGAAGCAACATCTCCCTGATCCCTCCGCGCGCGACGATGATGCAAGCGTTCTTGTGCCGAGACATCATCACGCAGAGCCTACCGGCGTCCAGATGGAACCGGCTCGCGTCGACGCGCCCCGAGAGGGGATGGTGGACGAGCATGACGGGGCGTTCCAGTCCTTGAAAACGATCGCTCGTCTCCACGAACACTTGCGACATGTTCCGGGGTAACCGCTCCCGCACCGCGTTCACCTGGACCACATGGGCGCAGGCGACTCCAACCATATTGGGTTCTAGCAACCTGGCATCGTGTCCGTCCCACACCTGAATCCGGCGTCGGACAAGACGCATGATCAAACCTACGAGGGTATTGGCCAGATCCTCGTCAACCGGGTTTGTTACGCGGGGAGGGAGCTCCGCCATGACGATGCTCGCCCCTGAGCGCAAACGGTCTATCGGGGAGTCTAGCGGGGTCTCACCGGGAGATCCCGCGGTCAGTTTCCGGCCCTCAGGGCCGCAGAGGGAGACAAACGGGAGGTTTGGATAGAAGGCGGACTGCACGATCCGCACGGTGTCCGGAGGAAGCCTCCTCGACACGGGCAGGGAAAGTCTGCAGATGTCCGGATGCCTGGCCGCAAGGGCTTGCGGGCATGGGACGTGCGGACCCGCAGGGTCGTCTTTCCAGCGGCCGACGTCGCACCGGATGACTGGGGTGATCTGGCCGGGATCCCCGACGAGCACGATCCGGCGGGCCAGCCCGGCGATCTGCTGGAACCTGAAATCGGGCAGTTGGTACGCCTCGTCGACGACCTGGCAATCGAAAGATAGGTTCGGCCCGTCGAAGTAGGCCCACTTCTCCGCGTTGGCGATGACCACGGACGGGCCCGTCGGAAGGTCTCTCGAATCGTTGATCATGCGGATGTTGCCGAGTTCTAGGACTTCGTTCGGGACGACCATGTCCTTCCTCAGGAAAAGCGTGAACTGGAGTCGAGGGAATCCCCTTCCCAGCCGCCTTGCGAGATCAAAAGCCTGCTCATTCGTCTGAGCGACCACCATACAGCGCTCCCCGAGCAATTCGGAGGATTGCACGGCAAGGCACTCCACGACGTACGTCTTCCCCGCACCCGGGGGAGAATCGAGCAACACGATTGGCCTCCTTTCCCACTGAGTTAAGAGCACAGCGCGGACGGCGTCGGCGGCAGCAGCCTCGGCATCTGATGCAGAAACGAATGGCACGCTCATCGAAGCACCTCCACGGCGGCGATCGGATCATCGGGCGGCCTCAGCTTCGGATACGACGGCAGGGGAATTCCATCCTCATGGGTCCAAGGGGGATCCTTGAGGCGTTGGCTGATCCTCTTACGCTTGCGGCGCAACCAGTCCCAATCGGGTTTCTCCCGCAAGAAGTCGAGTCTCGTCCCCACCCAGGTCGTGGAGAAGGTCTTCTGACCCTTGGTGACATGAAGGAGAATTCTGCTGAAGCCGTCCTGTCTCTGCACGTCGGTTACGCGAACGCACAGGCGCGAATCGCCCATACGGTACAGTTCGTCGCCGCGTCGGACGTGCAAGTTTCTTTGGTCGCTCACCAACTCAAGACGACATTCGTATTTGCGCCTGTCGACCGGCTTTCGGAGTGCCTTCGATACCATCCCCGATAACACGTGGCCCTTGAGCATGCCTTCGAGGTGTCCCAGGTTGTCCCCGCAGAGGACGGCGGCGTCGAAATTCCGGATGGCGTCCTGCCGGATGGACATCTTGATAACGGCCGTCTTGGGCCGGTCGCGGCGGGGAAAACGTACCCCCTTGTCCAAGGCGTCCGTGAAGCGCTGGAACTCCCTCGTCTCGCGTTCCTCCAGTCTGTCGAGGCCGGGAAGCGGCGACAGTCCCATTCCGCACAGCACGGCGATGGCCTTTTGAACCGCTCCGTAGATATCTCGGACGGCGGGTTCGAGAACCTCGCGGATCTGCGCCGCTCGGGCGGCGATGACTTCGGGTGAATTGCCTCTGTTGCGCGCCACGTGATAGGCCCGGATTCTGGGAGCAAGTATCTTGGTGTCGAACTCCGGCGCCGTCTTGACGCCCATCGGGGTGTGCTGCGCCTGGAAAACGGCTTCGAGGACATTTACCCCTCTCGGAGGATCAATCCAGGTGAGCACGCTTCCGAGATGCTGGTCCTCCCCGTCGTGCTGGCCGGTCGCCCAATGCAGCTTCAGCACGTCCGTCGCGGCGTGCAGGACCTGCTGCCCGGCAACGCCATACCGCTCCGCCGCGTACGTCAGACACTCCCCGAGACGCTTTACCTGCTCATCGTCCGGGAAGTGGCGCAAGCGGTCCGCCAGCATGTCCAGAAGGGCAACGGCGGGAGCCGAGGAGACCCACAACTGCGGATGCGTACCGGCGGTCCGGCACGCCCGGTAATAGGTTTCCATGGCGGCTCCGAGCCCGGAAAAGAGCAGATACTGATCCTCACGGAAACGCGGATCGGGGACAAAAAGGATCTCCGGGGGTTGGCCGGCTCTTCCGAAAGCGACGATGTGGATGGTCGCGTCCTCCCCCGCCATCGAAAGCGGACTGACGACCAGCGCATCCGGCTGTACGACGGTCTTCATGTGGGTTGCGATCCGCATGGCGCGGCCATGTCCGTATGCGAGCAGCCGGGAGAGCAAGTCTAGATCAACGCCCATGGTTCACCACCTTTCGGTAGGCCCTCAACGCCTCCTGAAGAGCATTTCGTAACCTCTGTTCCTTCCAGCAGACTGTGGAATCGCTCCTGTCGTGAAGTAGTTCGAGAGCGCGATTTATCGACCCCGCCCCGGCAAGCTCCTCCTTCACGCGGTTTCCGAGAAGAACGGGGTTGCCGGCCACGATCGCCTGCCTCTTGCAGACCCCCGCCAGCGCGCAGTTCTCCCGGCAGCTTTCGAGGTAGTTGTTCGGGATGAGGTCGAGCGTTGTGGGGTCGTCGAGCGTGGACCCGGGCCGTATTAGTCCCTTCACCTCGTCTATGGTCCGATCGGCCTCGTTCTGCACGCGTGCAATGGAATACACCTCCCCCTTGAGCGGCATGGACCGAAGAACCGGGAAATTCGACCCGGGCCTGCGCAGTATCAGGTCCGCGGTGGCGGGCACGAGAGACTCGGGATCCGCGACCCCGAGACGGGAAGCGGCGTGCCGCAGGGCGACCACCGCGACCGCAACCTGTCGGCAGGCGTTGCGTACGTCGGCGGGGTCCGTTTTCCCGCCGCGGTCGGGATACGACTTGACCTCGACGGGGGTGTAGAACCGCTCCGAATCGGCGGCGACGAGGGCATCCGGCTCTATGTCGTGTTCCGACCCCAGGAGGGGGACGGGCAATCTTGGTTTGATGAGGATATTGGGCGCCTCGGGGTCGCGGACAAGCTTCTTGAGCAGCAGTCCATCGGTCAGGGTCCACCGCTTGGAGGCTTCGGCGAATTGGAATTGCGGCCGGAGGTCCGGGACAAAGCAGACCCTACACTCAGTGGGGCCCAACCGTCCCGCCGCCCGATACAGGTCAAGCAACCCGGCAGCGCCGTTTTCGAGGAGCCTGCGCTCGAACTTGTTTCCCGCGGAAAGAGCAAAATGGGACTCCTCCTCCTCTGCGGGAAATCCGTATATATCGCGTGCGGCGGACGCTGGAATCACGCCAATCATTACAAGCGTCCGAAGTCTTAGGCATCCGGGGTTGCGTGCCACCCGCTCCAAGCCGCGTGCACCGGGCTCCTCGGAGGGCAGCCGTCCGCGAAGTCTTTCGAGCAGCAGCGTCATGTCTTCCATCTCACCCTCCTCGAAGGGTCGTCTCGCCGTCTACCGGTCGAGAAGCGCTTCCCAACCGCCGCGACAGAGAAAGAATAGCG
>JAJZRM010000038.1 GCA_021802685.1 Deltaproteobacteria bacterium
TACGAGAAGGCCGTCCAATCCGCCTTTCGGGAAGTGGCCGACGCGCTGGCGGCTCGGGGAACGGTGACGGAACAGCTGTCGGTGCAACGGTCCCTGGTCGATGCCGTGGCGGAGACCTACCGCCTCTCCAATGCGCGTTACTCCAAGGGAATCGACAATTTCCTCAACGTCCTCGATGCGCAACGCTCCCTCTATGCGGCGCAACAGGGACTGATCGCCGCCCGCCTCGGGGATCTCGCCAGTAAAGTGAGGCTTTACGCGGTGTTGGGCGGGGGCGCCGACGATGCCGCACCGTCCCCGGAGGGGATCGCAGGGCGATCGCCGCGGGACGATTCCCGCTGACCATCCGCCCCGGGCGTGTTAATATGGATACCCGTAAACGCCGGGAGGATCCGATATGGATGCGCTCATCATCGCCGGCCGCAGCTTCCATTCGAGGCTGCTGGTCGGCACGGGGAAGTTTTCTTCGAACCAGGCCATGTTGGAAGCCATGGAAGCATCGGGAAGCGACATCGTCACGGTCGCCCTGCGCCGCGTGGATATCGACAACCCCGACGACTACATGCTCAAGCACATCGACCGCGAGAGATACCTGCTGCTCCCCAACACCAGCGGCGCCCGCGATTGCGAGGAGGCGGTCCGACTTGCCCGCCTGGCCCGGGCCGCCGGCTGCGAACCGTGGATCAAGCTGGAGGTCACCCCGGACCCTTACTACCTGCTGCCGGATCCCATAGAGACGTACAGGGCGGCCAAGATCCTTGTCAAGGACGGTTTTACCGTCCTTCCCTACATAAACGCCGACCCGATCCTGGCCAAGCATCTCCAGGAGGTCGGCTGCGCCACCGTCATGCCGCTCGGAGCGCCCATCGGGACCAACAAGGGGGTGCGCACCCGCGACAACATCGCCATCATCATCGAGCAGGCCCACGTTCCCGTGGTCGTCGACGCCGGTCTGGGCGCTCCTTCCCATGCGGCCGAGGCCATGGAAATGGGCGCGGACGCGGTGCTGGTCAATACGGCGCTGGCCGTCTCCCCCAACCCGGGAATGATGGCCGCCGCCTTCAAGAAAGGGGTCGAGGCGGGCCGGGAGGCGTTTCTCGCGGGGCTCGGCAAGCAGCGGAAGTTCGCCGAGGCATCCAGCCCGTTAACCGGATTCCTGAGGGACGAGAAATGAGCTTTCCGGACGAATTCAAGAAATACGACCATAAAGAAGTCCTGGACCGGATCCTGGGCAAGAGTGCGCAGGACGTGGAACGCGCCCTCCAGGCCGAACGGCCGAGCATCGAGGATTTCCAGGCGCTGATCTCCCCGGCCGCGGAAAAATACCTTGAACCGTTGGCGGCGCGCTCCCACCAGATCACCCGGCAGCGCTTCGGCAACAATATCCAGATGTATGTTCCCATCTACATCTCCAACGAATGCACCAACGGCTGCGTCTATTGCGGGTTCAACTGCAGCAATTCGGTCAGCAGGAAAACCCTGACGCTCGAGGAAATCGAGAAGGAAGCCCTGACGCTTCACCGGCAGGAATTCCGCCACGTCCTGGTTCTGACCGGCGAGGCCCCGAACGCCGTCCGGAACGAGGACCTGGTGGCCGCGATCCGGAAGATCCGGCCGCTGTTCAGCTCGATCAGCCTCGAGGTCTATCCCATGGATGTCGCCGGCTACCGGGACATGGTGCAAGCCGGCGTGGACGGACTCACCATCTACCAGGAAACATACGACCCGGTGCTGTACGAACAGCTTCACCCCTACGGGAAAAAACGCGACTTCCAGTGGCGCCTGGGAACCCCGGAACGGGGAGGCGAGGCGGGTCTCCGGCGGATCGGCATCGGCGCCCTGCTGGGCCTGGGGAATTTCTACATCGATACCTTTTTCACGGGCCTGCACGGTCTTTTCCTGGCGCACCGCTTCTGGCGCACCCAGGTGTCCGTCTCTTTCCCGCGTATCCGCCCTGCGGATGGCGGGTTCGAGCCGCTCTACCAGGTCACCGACAGGCAGATGGTCCAGGGCATCTGCGCCATGCGCCTGCTTCTCCCCGATGGCGGCCTCACCCTGTCGACCCGGGAAAGCGCCCGGTTCCGCGACAACCTCATCCCGCTGGGGATCACCCAGATGAGCGCGGGTTCATGCACCGCGCCCGGCGGCTATTCCCACCAGGACGAGGGGACGGGCCAATTCCACATCGACGACGACCGTTCCCCCGAAGAGATCAGCCGCGTCATCCGCGCCAAGGGGTACGAGGCGGTCTGGAAAGACTGGGACGCCGCTTTCCTCGAAGAGAACGCTTCCTGAAGACCCCGCCGGGAGCACCGCCTCCCGGCGCGCGCATCGTCGACGTTACGACTTCCTGGACGTTTTGGCGAAAAACGTCTCCAGGACCTGGTCGACGCTTCCGCTTCCGCACTTGGGGCACTTCTTCTTCTCCTCGTACTCCTTGAAGGAGAGGATTACCTGGAACGTGTGACCGCATTTCCTGCATTTGAACGAATAGGTGGGCATGGGCTCTCCTCCTCAATCTCCCGGGGTTGCGGGGGGTGCTTCCCTGCCGGTGAAGTTGATCTCCAGCCGCACCGTGCCGCCCAGCACGGTCTTCCGCCCTCCCCCTTCCTGCCTCGGCCAGTTGACGTCGGGCTCCAGCTCGAAAAACAGCCAGTACCGGAGAAAGTTGCGGCGGTAGCGGGTGTAGGCCCGGTAGTTCCCGACCACGGTGGAAGGGCGGGTCGGCCCGGAGGCGTTGGCGGCGAAGGTGAC
The DNA here is from genome assembly GCA_021802685.1 of Deltaproteobacteria bacterium. Taxonomy (GTDB): domain Bacteria; phylum Desulfobacterota; class Deferrimicrobia; order Deferrimicrobiales; family Deferrimicrobiaceae; genus UBA2219. The sequence continues at coordinate 2,755 of JAJZRM010000038.1, forward strand.
CGCGCTGTTCGGGGACAGCCTTTGGAGAACGGACAGTTCGGTCCCCCAATTCCAACCGTTGCTCTCCTGCGTGATGGTGGCCGAGTTGGACCACCGCAGCAACGTCGCCGGGGCGAGCTGCCGTTCGAGGTCGACCTGGTTCGATTCGCCGAAGCCGTCCTTCGTGTCCCAGAACGGCGTCGCGGCCAACCGCCCGATGACGGAATACGCCAGCTCCCGCGCATGCAGGAGGCGGGCCCGGACGTATGCGGTCGGCGAGAGCTTGACCCGGACGCCGGCCCCGAGGTCGACGATGGTGTTGCGCGAACGATGCAGATCGTAAACCAGTTCGGTGGAAGCCCTTCGGCCCTGGCTGGCGACGTCCAGTCCGGGGTTCCCCGGGTCTTCCGGACGGATGGCGGTCGGGTCCCCCTTGTTCTCTCCCGTGATGACGAGCCGCCATTTGTTCATCAGGTGCGGAAGGCGGATGCTGGCGCGGAGCCGGGTCCGGTATTTGAATTTGTTCTCCTGGTCCCAGCGGAAGTCGTTTGTCCACCGCAAGGAGGACCGGGGGGGGCCCAAATCCTTGCGAAGGTCGTCCTCGAAGAAACGATCGAACCAGACGACGGTCCCGTACAGGTCGTTCTCGATGTATGCGTGGTAACGGTCCACCCACGTGTTGTCGGGGACCGTGGATTCCTGGGCTAGGGCCGGTGCGGCAGCGGCGATCGAGACCGCCAAGGCGGCGAGAAGAATATGAACCCACCGGTTGATGGAGGTCATCCTCGATTCCGGTATTTCGGGAAAGTTTACCATCCGGGGGTCCGCCGCGACTATCGCTTCGGGAACCCGGGATCCCCGGTGACGGGGAGAAGCCGTTTCGGGTAAACGATCGTCACGCCGGGATTGTTGAAATATTTTTCCCCCGGGACGAATTCGACCCGGCCCTCGTGGCGCGCAAGGAACTCCCGGACCGCGGCGCGCAGCTCGCCGCCCCGGCCCGAGGAGCCGTAGCCGTGGACGACGCGGATCGGGCCGAAGTTCCCGGCCCGGACCCGCTCGTTGCATCGGGCGGCCAGGCGCGCCAGGCCTTCCGGCACGCGCAGCCCGTGCAGGTCGATCTCGTCCCCGTCCATTGACGGACTTTAGAACTTGTACGTCATCCGCAGCGTCGTGCGGTTCCCCTTGGGGCGGTTTTCCACCGATGTCTCCCACTGGGCCTTGAGGCCCATCGAGAATTGGGGCGAGAAGATCCAGTGCACGGCGGGGCCGACGGCGAAGACCTGCTCCTTCGAACCTTCCGCGGAGTTCCCGTTCACTTTGTCTTCCGTCAACTGCTTCAGGTAGTACCCCGCCATCGCGCCGCGAAAGTTCTTGAAGAGTTCGTACTCGAACGAGTAGTTGAAGTGGAACGCCTGGCCGGGCTGGACGTCGTTGACTCCCAATGCCGCGAACGGGGCGGTGTTCTTGGTGTTATACGTGTAGTGGATCCGCCACGAAGTGGAGAACTTCGGCGTCAGGAACCAGGTGAACGCGTAGTATGGCTCGATCGTCCACAGGTTGGAGCCCGGGTTGATCAGGTATTTCTCGTCGTACTGGCCGGTGGGAAGGATGAGGTCCAGCTCGAGCCGCTGGAGGAACGGGCGGCCGAGGAGCTTCGTGTCGAACCACTGGAGGAACGGCCCCACGACCAGGTCGCCGAGCACCGCGGGGTTGGTGGAAACGCCGGGGCCGGGAGCCCCCAAGGTCCCTGAACCGCTGATCGCAACGATGGGCAGCAGCACGTCGGCGCCGATGTGCCCGCCAAGCACCTGGTGCTTGTAGACGTGCACGAACTGGTTCATCGCGAGGACGTTGGCCGCTTTCGGGTCGCCTCCGATGTCGTTGCCGTCCTTGTCCTTGAAGTCGCCTCCCTGGTACGCCTGGATGTATTCGGTGAAGTATGTTCCGGGGCCCGGCAACGCCCCGTCGAGGATGTCGGTCAGGCCGAGGTTCAGGGGGGGTTGGTTGAACGCGAGCGCCGGCGTCCAGGCGGCACCGACTGCCAGTGCGGTCATCAGAAATACTGCGGCTTTTCTGCGCATCATTCTCCTCCGTGGGTGGGTGCTGTCTTTGCCGTTCGACCGGCCCCTAAATACATACCTGCACCCCGGCGAAGCCGTCAACCGTTCGTTTCCGGAGCGCCGGAGGAGATTCTGTATATACAAATAATAAGATTCAATATGATAATCGGTGAAGTAAGCTCCGGCTCCTGAAACCGTTCCTGGGAATGTCCGTTTCCGCGGGAGATGACGTCCGGGATGGGCGGCGGAAGAAAAAAAATCCGGGTCACGACGAAGAGATCCTTCAGAATCGTTTTCGTCTATGCCGTCGTCAGCGGGCTCTACATCCTGTTCTCCGACTACGCGGTCACGTCGCTCTTCCGGGATCCGGAGATCATCCGGCGCATTTCCACCTTCAAGGGGTTGGCCTTCGTCGCGATCACCGCCGCGCTCCTGTACTGGCAGATCCGGCGTTACGCGGAGGAGCTGCAGCGCGGCAACGAAGACCTCGACCGGTCGCGGCACCGGATCGAAAGCATTCTCTCCAGCATCAGCGACGGTTTCCTGGTGCTGGACCCCGAGTGGCGGTTCACCTTCTTGAACGGGCGCGCCGCGCAAATGCTTCGCCGCGGAACGGAGGAACTGCTCGGAAAGCGCATCTGGGACGAGGTCGCCGGCGCGGCCGGTTCCTCGTTCGAGCGGGAATGCCGGCGCACGGCGGCGACCGGGAAGCCGGCGACCTTCGAGGCGTCCCTCCCGCCGGACGACGGCTGGTACTCCGTGCACGTATCCCCCTTCTCGGAGGGGATCTCCGTCTACCTGTCCGACATCGGCGAGCGCCGGAAGACGGAAGAAGCGATGGCGAGGGTGCAAAAGCTGGAGTCGGTTGGGGTGCTCGCGGGAGGCATCGCGCACGACTTCAACAACCTCCTCACGGCGATCCTGGGGAACCTGGAGCTGGCACGCTGCAATACGCTCCCCGGATCGGAGGCTGTGGACCGCCTTCGGGACGCGGAGAACGCGGCGCTGCGGGCGCGGGACCTCACCCACCGCCTTCTCACCTTCGCGAAAGGGGGCGCTCCGGTCCGGAAGGCCGCGGATATCCGGGAGCTCGTGCGGGAATCCACGCTGCTGATGCTCAGCGGATCCAACGTCCGGTGCGACTGCCGGATCCCGGACGACGTCTGGCCGGCGGAAGTGGACACGGGACAGATCATCCAGGTACTGAACAACCTGATCTTGAACGGAATCCATGCGATGCCCGGCGGCGGGACCTTGAGGATCGCGTGCCGGAACCTGTGGGCCCGCGAGGGGCAGCCTCTCCCGGTCGATCCCGGCCGGTACGTTGTCCTGACCGTCGAGGACGATGGCGCGGGGATCCCCGAGGAAGATCTGCGGAAGGTGTTCGATCCGTACTTCACGACGAAGGCGAGCGGTTCCGGGCTGGGGCTTGCGATCTCCCATTCGATCATCCGCCGGCACGGGGGACACATCGAGATCGCCTCCTCTCCGGGGCGCGGCACCACGGTATCCGTATACCTCCCCGCGTCCCTGGACCGCGTGGCGGCCCCGGCCGCGTCAAACGACGGTCCGACCCGGGGGAGCGGAAAGGTGTTGCTGATGGACGACGAGCCGATGGTCCGCAACATCGGAATGGTGATGCTCCGGAACCTGGGATACACGGTGGAAACGGCAGCCGACGGAGCGGAAGTTCTTGCACGGTATGAACACGCGGCGGAAACCGGCGCCCCCTTCGACGCTGTTGTGGTCGATCTGACCGTCCCCGGCGGAATGGGTGGGCTGGAGTGCGCCGGGCGGCTGCTGAAACTCGACCCGAAGGCCCGGGTGCTGGTATCGAGCGGTTATTCCAACGATCCGGTCCTCGCGGAATACCGGCGCCACGGTTTCCAGGGGAGGATCGCCAAGCCGTACCGCATGGATGAACTGGCGAAAGCGGTCGCGGGAGCGCTCGCCGGTTAAGAAAGTCCCTACCGTTCCAAAAGAAACGTGACCGGCCCGTCGTTCACCAGGGATACCTGCATCGATGCGCCGAATCGTCCCGTGGCCACGGGCACGGTGGAAACGGCGCGCAGGTACTCCACCGTCTTGTCGTACAGCGCCTCCGCGATGTCCGGCGGAGCGGCGTCGTCGAACCCCGGCCGGTTCCCTTTCCGGATGTCGCCGTAGAGGGTGAATTGGGACACGAGGAGGATGCCGCCCCCCGCCTCGTCGACGGTCCGGTTCATCCGTCCCTCCCCGTCTTCGAACACCCGCAATTTCAATATCTTGTCGCACAGCCACCGGCCTGCGGATTCGTCGTCTCCACGCCCGACCCCCAGCAGCACGAGAAGGCCGCGCCCGATGCCGCCGAGGGACTCTCCTTCCACGGTGACCGATGCGCGCGACACTCTCTGGATCACCGCCTTCATGCCCCCCATTTTACCCGGAACCGTTAAAGAATTTCATGCGGGACGCCGATAGGAAATGAGGGAGAACATCGCCCGGCGAAAGGAGCGATTCGTGAAAAAATCCCGCAATACCCGCCAGCGCACCGTCATCCTGGGCATCCTCCGGGCGGGACGCGTTCATCTGACCGCGGTGGAAGTGCACCAGCAGGCCCGCAAGGTCCTCCCGACAGTCAGCCTCGGGACCGTCTACCGGAACCTGAACTTCCTTCGCAGCAAGGGGCTGGTGCGGGAAATATGCACCGGAGACGCCGGGTGCGCCCGCTTCGAGGCGGCCCGGGATCTCCACGCCCATTTCCACTGCCGCAGTTGCCGCACGGTCCGGGACATCCAGCTGCCCGGGGAAATCGCCGGGGCTCCTTGGCGCGACCTGGGGCCGATCGGCTCCGTCGAATCCCTCGATCTCCACGTGATCGGGGACTGCTCCGACTGCGCTCCCGGCGGATAGCATGGAGGCCCCGCCGATCCAACAGGCGATCGTCGATTCCATTCCCGTCATGATCGAGGTGTACGACGGTTCCGGAAATCTTCTCCTGTTGAACGGGGAGTTCACGCGAATCCTCGGATGGACCCTCGAGGAGGCGAGAAAGGTCGACCTGACGGCCGAATGCTTTCCGGACCCGGCGGAACGAAGGGAAGTATTGAAGTTCATGGCGGACGACTCCCCCGGCTGGCGCGATTTCAAGGCGCGAGCGCGGGACGGCCGGATGATCCGAACCTCCTGGGAAAAAGTGCGTCTGCCGGACGGGTCCCTGATCCGGATCGGGATCGACGCCACCGAGCGCGAGCGGATGGACGAGGAGACCGCCGCGTATCGCGCCCACCAGGAGCAGCTGCTGGAGCGAAAGATCTCGGACCTGAAGGGAAGCGAGGCAAGGTTCCGCCGGCTCCTTGATTCCCTCCCCGACTGGATATGGGAAGTCGACCCGAACGGGGTCTACACCTATTCGAGCTCCGGGATCCGGGCCATCCTCGGGTACGAACCGGAGGAAGTCATCGGCAAAACGCCTTTCGACCTGATGCCGCCGGACGAGGCGTCGCGGGTGTCCGGGATCTTCGAATCCTTCAAGGCCCGCGCGGAGCCGTTTTCCGGGATCGATAACGTCAACCGGCGCAAGGACGGGCGCTTGGTGGCGCTCGAAACCTGCGGCGTCCCCTTCTTCGGCGACGACGGCGCGCTGCTCGGGTTCCGCGGGGTGGATCGGGACGTCAGCGAAAGGAAAGCGGCGGAGAAAATGCTCCAGGAGAGCGAGGAACGGTTCCGTTCGCTGGCGGAACAGTTGCCGCTGCCGGTATACGAGACGGACGAACGGGGACGGATCGCCTACATGAACCGCCACGGGATGAACCTATTCCGCTATCCGGAGGAAGAGTTCCGGGACGGCCTGACGATTCTCGACCTGATCGGTTCGGAGGACCGGGAGCGCGCGACGGAAACGTTTCGGAAACGGGTCACGGAAGGATACGCGCGGCCGGAAGAGTACATGTGGATCCGAAAGGACGGGACGGTCTTCCCGGCCATCGCATGCTCGGCCCCTTTCCAGCGGAACGGTCTGGTCGCGGGAGTGGCCGGGATGTTGTTGGACATGTCCGACCTGCGCCGGGCGGAGACGGAGTTGATGGGGTCCCGGAAATACGAGGCGGTCGGAAGGCTTGCCGGGGGGATCGCCCACCACCTCAACAACCTGATGACCGTGGTCGCCGGGTACGGCACGCTGATCGTCGAACGGATGGACATGCGGGATCCGTGGCGAAGGCAGGTCGAGGAGATGCGGCGGGCGGGGGAGCGGGCCGCGGCGCTGACGGCGCAGCTGCTCGCCTACAGCCGCCGCCAGATCCTGCGCCCGGAACGGATTGACCTGGAACGATTCCTCGGGGAGATCGAAGGGGACGTTCGCGGCGCGGCGGGACCCGGCGTCGAGGTATCGGTCCTCCCGGAACCCGGGACGGGGTCCGTCCACGTCGATCCGGAAGTGCTGCGGAACGCCGTGCTCCGCCTGGTGGACAACAGCCGGGACGCGATGCCGGAGGGGGGAACGGTCACCGTCCTTGCCCGGCGCGTGGACGTGTCGGACGACGCCGGCCCGCCCGTCCCCGCTGGAAAGTACGCGATGATCTCGGTGACCGACACCGGGATCGGCATGGAACCGGAAACCCTCTCCCGGCTCTTCGAACCGTTCTTCACGACCAAGGAATCCATGCAGGTGGCCGGATTGTCCCTGCCGTCGGTATACGGCTTCGTCAAGCAGAGCAAAGGGTATATCTTTGCGGAAAGCGAGCCCGGGAAAGGGACGGCCGTTTCGATCTACCTCGCCCTCATCGGGACATGAGGTAGCGGTCCACCCCTTCGGCCGCCCGGCGCCCCGTGTCGATCACCCGCACCACGAGGGACGCGCCCATGACGGCGTCCCCCGCGCCGAACACGCCGGGGACGGTGGTCATCATGTTCCGGTCCGCGACGATGTTCCCCCGCGGATCCGTGGCGACTCCCAGGTCGCGGACCAGGGGCCCGTGCTCGACGTGGACGAACCCCATCGCGAGCAGCACCAGGTCCGCCGGCAGGTCGAACTCCGAACCCGGGATCTCCCGGAACGTCCGGCGTCCGCCGGCATCGGGTTCCGACCAGTCGAGATTCGCGCACCGGAGTCTCCGGACCCGCCCGCCTTCGCCGACGGCCTCCTTCGTCTGGATGCTCCACATCCGTTCGCAACCCTCCTCGTGGGAGGAGGACGTGCGCAGGACGGTCGGCCAGGTGGGCCAAGGGTTCTCCGGGAGGCGGTTCTCCGGCGGCTTCGGGAGGAGCTCGATCTGGGTGATCGAGGCCGCTCCCTGGCGCCGGCTGGTGCCGATGCAGTCCGATCCCGTGTCCCCTCCGCCGATGACCACCACGTGCTTGCCCTCCGCGGAGATGCGCGCCTCCGGGGGGATCGCGTCGCCTGCGTTCACCTGGTTTTGCTGCGTCAGGAACTCCATGGCGAAGTGGATCCCCGAAAGATCGCGTCCCGGGACCGGGAGGTCCCGCGGGACGGTGGAGCCGGCGGCCAGCACGATGGCGTCGAAGGTGCGGCGAAGGTACCCCGCGGAGATGTCCACGCCCGCGTTCACGCCCGTTTCGAAAACCACGCCCTCCGCGCGCATTTGCTCCAGTCGCCGGTCGATGACCCATTTCTCGAGCTTGAAGTCCGGGATGCCGTAGCGCAGCATCCCCCCCACGCGGTCCGCCTTTTCGAAGACCACCACGTCGTGGCCGCAGCGCGCCAGTTGCTGGGCCGCCGGCAGTCCGGCGGGGCCCGATCCCACCACGGCGACGCGCTTGCCCGTCCTGCGGTCCGCGGGCTCGGGCCGGATCCATCCCTCGCGCCAGCCGTGCTCCACGATCTGCAGCTCGAGATGCCGGATGGTCACCGCCGGCTGGTTGATCGCCAGGGTGCAGGCGGCCTCGCACGGCGCGGGGCAGACGCGTCCCGTGATCTCCGGAAGGTTGCAGGTCTGGTGGAGCAGGTCGAGGGCCTTCCTCCAATGCCCCCGGTAGACCATTTCGTTCCAGTCGGGGATCCGGTTCTTCACCGGGCAGCCGTAGGCATGGCAGAAGGGGATTCCGCAGTCCATGCACCGTGCCGCCTGGGACCCGATCCTCTGCTCCGGGAGCAGCTCGTCGACCTCGCGGAAATCGCGGACCCGTTCCTCCACCGGCCGGTGCGGCGGCTCCTCCCTGGTGAAATCCAGGAAACCTGTGGGCTTAGCCACGGTAGACCTCCTCGGTGGCGGAAACGCTGTCCGCGCCCAGGTCCTCCTCCAGGCGCATCCGCTCCAGCGACTTGCGGTATTCGATCGGGATGATCTTGACGAACAAGGGAAGGCGCGACTCCCAATTCTCGAGGATCTGCGCCGCCCTCTGGCTGCCGGTGTAGCGGAAGTGGTTTTCGATCATGGCGTGCAGCTGCCGGATGTCCTCTTCCTGCCAGACGGTCTCCACGTCCACCATGTCGAGGTTGCAGCGCGTGTCGAACAGCTCCGACTCGTCGTAGACGTAGGCCAGCCCGCCGCTCATCCCCGCGGCGAAGTTGTTCCCCGTGGCGCCCAGGACAACGACGACGCCGCCGGTCATGTACTCGCACCCGTGGTCCCCCACCCCCTCGACGACGGCCTTCCCGCCGCTGTTCCGCACGGCGAACCGTTCGCCGGCGACCCCGTGGAGGTACACCTCCCCGCCCGTGGCGCCGTAGAGGACCACGTTGCCGGCGATCACGTTTTCGTGCGGCGGGAACTGCGCCCCCTCGGGTGGGGCGACGATGATCCGGCCGCCCGACATCCCCTTGCCGAGGTAGTCGTTGGCGTCGCCGTGCACGTGCATCGTGACGCCGGGAGCCAGGAAGGCGCCGAAGCTCTGTCCCGCGGAGCCGTGGAAGGTCAGGTGGATCGTGTCTTCGGGAAGCCCCTTGGCGCCGTACCGGCGGGTGATCTCCCCCGAAAGGGCCGCGCCCACGGACCGGTGGACGTTCCGGACGGGGAGCTCGATCCGAACCGGTTCCTTTCCGTCGAGGGCGCGGCGGGCCAGCGCCATGATTTCATGATCGAGGGCCTTCCCGACCTCGTGCTCCTGCCGGCGGACCCGGTGCCGCGGTCCGTTCCGGCCGTCGTCGGGCGGCAGGAGGATGGCGGAGAAGTCGAGCCCCTTCGCCTTCCAGTGCTCGACCGCCGGCTCGACCTCGAGAAGGTCGACCCGCCCCACCATCTCTTCCAGCGTCCGGAACCCCAGCTCGGCCATGTGTTCGCGCAGGTCCTGGGCGATGAACCGGAAGAAACGCACGACGTATTCGACCGCCCCCCCGAAACGGGCCCGCAGGACGGGGTCCTGCGTGGCGACGCCGACCGGGCAGGTGTTCAGGTGGCATTTGCGCATCATGACGCAGCCAAGGGTCACGAGGACCGTCGT
>JAJZRM010000039.1 GCA_021802685.1 Deltaproteobacteria bacterium
GGCTCCTCGGAGGGCAGCCGTCCGCGAAGTCTTTCGAGCAGCAGCGTCATGTCTTCCATCTCACCCTCCTCGAAGGGTCGTCTCGCCGTCTACCGGTCGAGAAGCGCTTCCCAACCGCCGCGACAGGGAAACAATGGCGTATATCAACTATAACGCCTATGAATTACAGTAATCATAGCGTGATTATGCTCTCGCGCAAATAATTGTCAAGGCATTTTTTGCGCTGACCCGGTGAAAACGACAAATAATTGCTTTCACCCATGGCATATGAAATGATGCCCGCCATGGATCGCCTGTCCTCGAACCTCCGGTACATCCTCTGGAAGCAGGGTCTGGACCGAAAGGAGTGGCCCGAGAAGTTGGCGGGATGGCTCGGGTGCGACCTGCGGCGGGCGGAAGACCTGTTGGAGGGCGAAGCGGATGGACTTCGCCCGGAAGAAAAAAAAGGCTTGGCTCACGTCGCGGGAGTCGAGTCGGAAGATCTTCAGTCCGCGGACCTAATCGCTCGGGACCACGTAGATGCACTTGTTGCGAACATCGGGTATCTGGTCGGCAGCCTTCCACATGGGGGACAAAGGAAGCTCGCCGACGAGTTGCGCGTGGACGTGACCACCGTATCCCGGTGGCGGACCGGCGATCAACGGCCAGCAAGGACCAAACTCAAGGGCATCTGTCGGCATTTCGGTCTGCCGCCGGGGACCGACCTCGAATCAGAGCCTGTTTTTCTCTCCTTATACCCCGTCGGCAACGCCGAGATGAAGAAGTGGCTTCACGAAAGGATCGACCACCTGGGTCCGGATGCCCTCCGGCATCTTTTCCACGCACTCCGAAGATTGTTGAAGTAACGAGGTTACTCGAACATACTTCGAGTCGTCGGCCTCTTCGTCCGCTCGCCCATACTTCCGAATAATCGCGCCATGAAGAATTCGATCACCGTGCGAACGGAGGACTTGACACCGTAGTGCGGTACGGGGTGCATCCTATATCCAGATCGCGCATGGAGGATCTCCGATGACGTTGACGATCGGGCAGGTTGCCAGGCAATGCGGAGTCGGCGTCGAGACGATCCGATTCTATGAGCGGGAGGGCCTGATCACGCAGCCCTCGCGTCCAGAATTTGGCTTCCGCAAGTACCCGCCCGATGCCGTCCGGTGGGTCCGTTTCATCCAGCGGGCAAAAGCGCTCGGGTTTTCGCTCCGGGAGATCAAGGATCTGCTCTCCCTGCGCGTCGATTCGGCGACAACCTGCGACGCAGTTAAAGGGCGTGCTGAGGCAAAGATCGCCGACATCGAGAAAAAGATCGTGCACCTGCAGGAAATGAAACGCGCCCTGGTGAAGCTGACGGTGGCCTGCCGGGGAAAAAGGCCCACCTCCGAATGCCCGATCCTTGAGGCCCTCGGAGACGAGGACTGAACTCGTGTCGTCGACGTATGGGCGGTGCGAAAACGCAGGGGAGGGAAGGCATGGATTCAATGAAAGGTGAGCGAGGAGAAGTCCCGAAGTGGGGGCTGGTCGGTGCAGTTGGCGCGGCTGTCGGTGCGTCGGTATGCTGCCTGGGGCCGCTCCTGCTCCTGGCCCTGGGGGTGAGCGGCGCGTGGATCGGGAACCTGACGGCGATGGAACGTTACCGGCCCTACTGGATGACGGCCACCGTGGTCTTTCTCGGCTTGGCTTTCTTGAGGGTCTATCGGAGGCCCAAGGAGGTGGTTTGCACTCCCGGAAGTGCCTGTTCGCCCGACGGGGGCCGAAGGAACAAGCTCATTTTATGGATCGTCACGGCGCTTGTCCTCGGCCTGCTTGCCCTTCCCTACCTGATCTCTTTCGCCTACGCCGCAGGCCCTGAGGAGGCCGCTCCCACGCGGTCTGTGACCCTGTCCGTCAGGAATATGACCTGCTCCGCGTGCGCCGCGACGGTAAAGAGGAGCCTCACTCGGTTAGAGGGGGTCAAGGACGCCAAGGTGACGTTGGGTCCGCCCCAGGCTGTGGTGACCTACGATCCGGCGAAGGTCCGTGTGGAACGGCTGATCGAGGCGACGACGAAGGCGGGGTTCCCGTCCACGATCCTTGCCGAAGGAGGAAACCGATGAAGGTCGAGATCCTTTACTTTGAAGGGTGCCCCAACCACGCTCCCGCGGCGGAAATGGTCGAGCGCGTGTTGAAGCGCGAGGGAATCCAAGCGCAAGTTCGGACGATTGAAGTACGCGACGCAGAAACCGCAGAGACATTACGGTTCCTGGGATCCCCCTCAGTCCGCGTGAATGGCGTGGACATCGAGGCGGACCGAGAGAACGACCCCCCGTTTTACGGCTGTCGCACCTATTCCGTCAGCGGGAAGACATCCGGTGTCCCTCCGGAGGAGTGGCTTGTGGACGCGCTTCGCCGCCTCGACAAAAAAGAGGCATCATGTTGCCGGCCTGCGTAAACCAAGGCCCGGGGAGACACCGGCTTCGTGGGATAAGTATCAACTCATTGTGAAGGAGGTAAAGACCATGAGAGGAAGACGCAAAGTTGAACTTTTCAGCGCGGGATGCCCGGCGTGCCGGGGCGCCGAGGAGTTGGTTCGCCGGATGAGCTGTCCCTCCTGCGAAGTCCAGGTTCTCGACATGAAGGACGAAGCCGTCGCGAGAAGGGCCCGGGCACTCGGCATCCGCAGCGTACCGACCGTCGTGGTGGACGGAAAGGTCGCGGGCTGCTGCTCAGGGCGTGGTCCCGAAGAGGAAACGCTCCGGGCATCGGGTGTCGGTATTCCGATGCGCTAACAAGGGTGACCTTTTCGATAATGATGTGAGGGAGGCCCGCCTCCGGGATCTCCCTCACACCTTCTGTTGATTGCCGAACTCACGAGGTCAGCACTCTTCTCCGGGGGCCAGGAACCCGCCATGCCCGGGAAGCGGAGTCTTCATTACGACCTGCCCGCGACCCGTTATCGTGCCCCGAGCGACATCCGACTCGACCTTCGTACCACAGAAGCCCCCGTGCCCAGGCAGCGCTGAAGGGGCTTTCACCACCTTCTCCGGTTCAGGAACCGCCTTCATGACAACCTCGGAACCGGATACCGCCCCTCCCGATTTTTCGCCGGTTGTCGGTACCGCCAAGGCCGGCCCACTCCACAGTGCAACGACGCCCGCCAACAGGACGCCGGTAATTGCGAGCAGCGATACGCCAAAGTCTATTCGCTGTGGGAACATCTTGGTACCTCCCCTCTCGCTTTGCGGGACCGCTCCCGCCCTTTGAGGCGTCGCTTCCCGCCGGTTGAACCTTCCTCTTCCCTTCTTCCACCAGTCGCCCAGAAGTGACTGCCTACTCAATCCCTGTTTCCCAAATCCTTTTTCTTCTGAGCAAACTCCTCGGACCCGATCTCCCCGGAGGCGTAGCGACGCTTGAGAATCTCTTCCGCCTCGGACAGACGAGGGCCTGTCATCGCCACCGCCGGGAAGATCCGCCGGATGGCCCACACCATCCCCAAGATGATCGCGCCCCAGAACAAGAGGTGCATGATCATAAACAGCGGCCCTCCCCACCAACTCATCGAACCGAGATTCATCCCACATCCGAACATGGGCATCATCATTCCGTTGCACCTCCTCCCTGTTATTCCACAATCGGATAGACGCCGAGGATCCTGCCGTCCGCGGCATCCACCTGAACTTCGAACCGGCGATCGTTCCCGGTCAAAGAAGCCGTATAGAGAGGCCGCCCGTCGGAGCTGTCTTTCTCCACCTTCCCCACGCGGTATCCCTGGAAGGATTTCCGGGCGAAGTCATCGACTACTTTCTGGGCCGCATCGTGGGGCAGGAGGTTCGTCGTGTAACTGGACGTTCTCCACGCCGTTCCGTCGCAGCAGTACTCTGAATGGGCCATCCCGCAGTACCACCCGGACCTCCCGTCGTAATCCCGACGGTCATGATGGCTTCCGCCCCACATGTGAGCGGAAGCCACAGTCGTAATGGCCGCTGCCAATGTCAGTCCCGCTAAAACGATCCCCACTCTCTTCAACATCGCACCCTCCTTGAATTGTCTTATCGGTTCCCTTCCGATCGGAAATGCTTTTGGCATTAAAGACGTATGAGTCGGGAACCCGTTACGCGGCGACCCAGGCAGCCGTTGAAATGCGGTGCAGAGAGGTTTAATTTCGAGGTTCAGGTTCCCCGTGGGCGTTTGGGAAGCGACGGTTCCACGAGATAAGCCGGAACACCGCCGGTTGAGAATCAGTAGGTCGGGAAGAAAATCCTATGTGGCGTGGAGATGAACCCTGATAGGAGTGGCGACTCTCACGGGCACCAGTCGTTCCCAGGCCCCATCATCATCCCGCCCATGCCGCGCCCGGATCCGCGCCCCGAGCCCCTCATCTGCGGGCCGCACATCATCTCCCGCATCCGCATCCAGCCGTCGTCGCACATCCGGATCGCCTGCGCGACGTCCTGCCGACGCCCGGGAGGCACCCACCCCTCCACGGAGCGAAGCCGGTCTTTCTGGATCCCCTCAAGGGATGCGATCCGGGCTTTGTACGCGGACGACTTCGATTCGGGCAGTTTCGACGCGTCGTCGAGCGCCGCCCGAGCCTCTTCGAGCATCGCCGAAACGAGTTCCCGGTCCGCTCCATGCCCCTCCCGAAGGGTCTTGACGACCTCGTCGAGGCGCCTTTCGGAGAAAGTGATCCTGAGTTCCACCCGCTCATCCGGGTCGGAGGTCAAGGCGAACCGGGCCTTCTCCGTGAGAATCTTGATCGGATAGAGGAACTGCCCCGGGACCGTCCGGGCGGAGAGCTCCACGGCGCTTGCCCCCAGGACGATCAGCACGAGGGCGGCGAAGGCCGCCTTTGCCCAAACGGGCCCCCGAATCCCGCCGAAGAGCCATGCCCGACGGCGGACCGCCGTCTCCTCCCGGTCGTGTTCCCTCCTCGCCATTTCCCTTCCCATCCGGAGAAGGGTTTCCGAGAGCCCGGGGGCCGCGGCGTCCTGCGGCTCCGCAGCCTCCCGGACGCCTACGGCCAGCCGTACAAGAGGCTCCACCTCTCCTGAATGCACCGGGTATCCGGCCAGGAAGGAATTCCAGTCCTCGCCCCGCCGCGCCATCTCAAGGCAGATGTCGAGGAGTTCTTCCGGCGACCGGTTCATGTTTCCGCCCCCAAGGCATCCCTCAACGCCGAGAGCGCCCGGAACTGGAGGGCGCGGACTGCCCCCGCCGAACGCTCCATCATGGCGGCCACTTCGCCAACCTCATACCCGAGGATGATCCTCAGGATAACGACTTCCTTTTGCTCTTCGGTCAACGCCTTCATGCCCCGTTTCAGCCGCTCCCCGGAGAGTTTCCTTTCGGTGGCCGCCGCCGGATCCTCTCCGCCGGCGATCTCCTCGGGAAGGCCGTCCGTCTCCGTACGGACGGCCCGTTTCCGGTAATGGTCCGTCAGGAGGTTCCCGGCGACCCGAAAGAGCCACGCCTCCAGGTTCCCCGTCTGATCCCGGATTCCTTCCAGCATCCGAACGAATACCTCGCCTGCCAGGTCCTCGGCGTCCTTCGGGTTGTCCACCTTGTGGGAGAGGTAGCGGTGGATTCGCGGATAGAGCTTCTCGCAGATGGTCGCCAGCGCACCCGCGTCGCCTTTTCGGGCCGCCTCGACCATCGGCGGCGGGATCCGTTCTTCCACGCGCCTCCCCTTCTGCTCCCTAATGACGGATGGAACCGAGATCCGTTACGCGGCCCGGCGCACGAAGATGGTTCCGCCAATGGGGGGAAGGAGGACCCTGGATAATCCCGATCCTCCTTCCCCCCTCCAACGATTCGGAATAGAGGAGTCTGTCTTACTTTACATTGATCCGGAACTGGTACCCACCGGTTCCGTCCGACCAGGTCATGACGGCCAGGTCTTTCGACGGGCTCATGACGCCGTACAGCGTCTGCCCCAACGTGTAGTTCATCATTCCGCCGCCCATTCCCCACATGCCGCCGGCGTTCGCCGTGATGATGCCGGAGGAATTCATTGCAAACGCCATCGGCGAGGCGGAATACATCCCCATCGGGCCCATCATGGCGGGGAAATCCGCCTGTCCCGTGCCGTCGACCACCATCTGCCCGAAGTTCCAGGTCGCGGCGTTCACGTTCCCGGAGACCACCGCATGCAGCATCCAGTCTCCCATGAGATCGTTTCCGGAGTAGTTCACGCCGCTCACCACCCGGATCATCATCCAGAGCTCGTATCGTCCGGTGCCTTCCGTCGCGCTGGCGACCATCATGTTCTTGTTCGGCAACATGGCTCCGTGGAAAGTGTTGTCTCCCGGCGCCGTGAGAATCCCGTTGTTGTCCAGGGAAACTGGGAAAGAGGTTCCGAGTTCCGCCGTGCTCCCGCCGGACGTCCGGATCGAGTTGATCGTCGACGTGCCGGGAGCGCCGATCGAAAGCGTGCCGTACGCCCAGCCGGAGGTCACGTTGTCGCCGGCCGCCGTGAGACGGTGGAACCGCCACGTTCCGTAGAGGTCGCTTTGGGTGAAGGTTCCCTGCCTTTTGCGGAAGATCATCAGGGAATTCGCCCCGGTATTGTCGGTCCAGTTGGCGAACATCGCATCCCTTCCCCCGGTCAGAACCCCGTGGAAGGTGTTGTCCCAAGCCATGCCGACCATCCCCGACGGGGGAACGCGGAACGTCACGTTGTCGTGGGTGCCCCAGGGCATGCCGTTCCGGATGCGGGACGTAATGAGACCCGAACCGTTGTTGTCCACGGCAATGGTCCCGTGCATCCAGCCGATGGAACCGGACGTCGCGAGGCCGTGGTAGTCCCACGTCCCTTGGAGATCGGCTGGCGTATAGGCGGCCATTGTTAGTGACGGAGGAAGCGACCGGTCTTCACCGCGGTCCGTCACCCCGGGGGTGCCCATCGGGTTGTTCGCCGGGAAGGCATATCCTTTCGAAAAGTCGGGATCGACTTTTCCCAGGTCGATGGTTCGACCGCTCGCATTGCCGTCTATCCGGAAGACGTTGGAGCCTCCGACGTACACGGGGTAGATCCTGCCACCGGACACGGAATCGCCGTTTTCAAGCAGGTAGAACTTGTAGTTTCTTCCCGTGGGAACATCGAGAGAGAACATCTTCGGGGTGCCGGCCGCCGCGACCCGGCCCGCCTCGACGTTGGTGTCGTTGTCCACGGCCACGAAGACGGTTCCGGATACCTGCCCCTGAACCGTGGCCGCTCCCGCGGCTATCCCGCCGGTTCCCCCGGAGGTTGCGGCGCCGGTTCCGCCTCCGCCGCCGCAAGCGGCCAGCGAAAGCCCGAGCGCGACCACGACCATAAATGCGACGATCCCGTGTCTTTTCATCATTCCCTTCTCCTTTTGTCCGCGGAACCGACCCCGCGGCGATTTTGTAATCGCTGTTTCACCTGAAGGCCCGCCTGCACTGTCCCGCGGGCTTTAGAACCGGTAGCCGAGACCTACGAATCCGGAATGTGAATTCGACGAGCCCAAGTCGCCCCGTGCGACCGAGAAGTTGTAACCGGCGACACCGGCGATCGACCGGCTCCATTCGTACGTCGCCGTCAGGCCGATGGCGTGCCGATTCACGCGTTCCTTCACGACCTCCGTCCCGAAGGCAGATGAAAACATTCCCTGGTCCATGAATCCGCCGAAACCACCCATCCCGCCGGTGGAGGGGGACACTGTGCCCACGGACCGGAAGGAGTCGCCGCGGGAAAACTCGTAGCCCGCCTCGGTCGCAAGACGGGGCGTCCAGTTCACCCCGACCAGCGCCCCGAGAGCGTGCTCGGTGAAGGAAAACGTGTCGTTGCTCGCCCGGCTGTCCGTGTAGGCATACGATTCGGCGAGGTAGCTTTTCTCCCCGACCCGCTGCTTGACCTGGGCCTTCCCTCCGAACGCAACCGCAGATTGAGCCGTATCCCTGAACGATTTCGCCTGAAGGAACGGAGCGAGCGTCACTGACCAGCCGGGCCATGGAACATGGAGAAGCCCGGGGGACACGGTGATCGCCGCAGAGTCGAGGTCGTCCAATCGCGCGTATATGGTCCCTTCGGCGACGGCTGCGAAGATCCAGTCCAGCCGGGTCTCGCCGCTCGGCTCGCGGCTGTACCCGGCATACGCGGAAAGGTAGCCGTCGCCCTTGCCGTCGCGAACCGACCGGCTCAAGTTCGTGTCGAACCCGGCCTTCGTCCCCGCTTCCCAACCGGCGCCGGCCACCGCGGCGCAGATCGACAGCAAAATGGAGGCCAGGACCGCCGACCAGGCGGCTCTGCGCATCAAGACCGACCCCCGCATATCCTGGCCTTTCTCACCGCCTGCGACCGCCCATTCCGCCGCCCCAGCCGCCCATACCGCCGGTGCCTCCCATCCAGCCTCCCCCTCCCATGAATCCGCCCCTGGCGCCTCCAGGTCCGGCGGTCTGTCCTCTCCAGAGCGGCCGTCCTGCCTCGTCCCGGAAGAGGAGAGACCGTCCCGTCGACAGGATCCGGACCTTCTGGGCCACGACGTAAAGTTTTCGATCGGTGCCAAGCGACTTGGAACCGCGAACGCGAACCTCGGCGCCGTCGGGCAGGTCGACCCTCAGGTCGTTCCAGTACCATTCTGCGGAGGCGAGGATCGTGTAGCTCTCCTTCCCTGTCTCCAATCGGAACCGGACGGGGCCGCGCTCGGGACGGACGAGTCCGTAAACCCTCCCCTGGACGTCCCCCACCGTGTTCGGGTCAAATCCGTTCGGGTACCGGATACCACTCACCTCCACAGGATTCTCCGTCTCCAGCGCTCCCGTCACCGGTTCCTGCGCTCCCGCCATCGGAAGGGAAAAAGAAAGACCGCCCAGGAGCAAAATGACTACAAGGGGGAACCTCGCTTTCCTCACAAGGCCGCCCGGGTCGGGGCTGCTCGAAAAGCGGCGTCCTCGCATCGACACAGGTAGGCCCCCTTGGAGCTGTCGATTGATCTCGGCCTGCATGGGAAACAGGTTGAGCAAGGAGAATGCCATTCGCCTGGCAAAAACCTATCTGTCGGTCAGACCACGGGGTTTCGTCCCGACGGCTCCGGGCGTCGGCCAAGTTCTCTAGGGGGAAGTGCAAACGTTGCATAGCGGCGTGCAGGATCTGCGCGTGGTGTTACAGGCCGTACTCCTTGATGCGGTACTGGAGAGTGCGCAGGGAGATCCCGAGGAGTCGGGCCGCTTGCGTCCGGTTGCCTGCGACCTCGGCTAGGGCCTTGCGGATCGTCTCCCGCTCGTTCGTGCGAAGGAGTGGCTCCGAAGAGACGGCGGTTTCCGAAGGCGCGCTCAGGTTCAGGTGGGCGGCATCGACCTTGTCGTGCGCGAGGATCACCGCGCGCTCGATCACATTCTGCAACTCGCGGACGTTTCCCGGCCAAGGGTACGACTCCAGGCCCGTCCGGGCAGCAGTCGTGTAGCCGGCAATCTTCCGGCCAAACGCGGCCGCGTAACGTTTGAGGAAGTATTCGGCCAGGGGCAGGATCGCGTCCCGTCGGTCCGCGAGGGGCGGAAGAAGGATCGGAAACACGTTCAGCCGGTAGAAGAGGTCCTCGCGGAATCGGCCGGCGGAGACCTCCGCCATGAGGTCCCTGTTCGTCGCCGCGATCACCCGGACGTCCACGGCAAGAGTCCTGGTTCCCCCCACCCGCTCGAACCGCCTCTCCTGGAGAACCCGCAGGAGCCGGACCTGCACGGCGGGAGAAACGTCTCCGATCTCGTCGAGGAAGATCGTTCCCCCGTCCGCCAGCTCGAACCTCCCTTTGCGGGTGGCCACGGCGCCCGTGAATGCCCCCCGCTCATGGCCGAAGAGCTCGCTCTCCAGCACCGACTCGGACAACGCGGCACAATGGACCGCGACGAAGGGTCCCTCCCGGCGCGGGCTCAGGACGTGAATGGTCCGTGAGACAAGCTCCTTCCCCGTTCCGCTCGGGCCCGTGACCAGGACCGTGGCCGTCGTGGGTGCGACCTGTTCCACCAGCTTCCTCACCGACTCCATCGCCTCGCCGAGGAACAGGACCTCCGGCGGCGGGTACTGCCGACCCAGTTCCTCCGCGAGGAGGGAGATCCGGGTCTCGGCGTCCGCCTCCCGCAAGACCCTCCGGACCACGCGCCGCAGTTCCTCCGGCTCCTTGAGCGGCTTGGTCAGGTAGTCGGAAGCCCCCGCCTTCATCGCCTCCACGGCGCTCCCGATCGAGCCGAAAGCGGTGACAACGATCCAGCGGACCTGGGGGCGCTCCTTCTTCGCCGCGACAAGCAACTCCAGCCCGGATAAATCCGGCATCCGCAGGTCCGTGACGACCAGGTCGAAATCCTCCTTGAGAAGCTTCTCCAGCCCCTGCCTTCCGCCGCGCGCCTCCTCCACGGCGTATCCTTCGGCGCCCAGCACCGTGGAGAGGAAGGACCGCATCAGGTCGTCGTCGTCGACCAACAGTATGCTCTTCGGCATGTTTCCTTACCCGGCGCAGGGAAGGCGGATGAGAAGGACGGCTCCGCCCCCCTGCCGGTTCGAAAGCTCGATCACGCCCCCCATCCCCTCCACCACCTTTTTCGAGTAGGCAAGGCCCAGTCCCGTTCCGTCCGCCTTGGTGGTGTGGAATGGGCTGAACAGGCGCGGGAACTCCGACTCGGGGATTCCCGGACCGGTATCCTCGATCCGAAGGGCCGCCCATCGGTCCTCCTGCCGCACGGCGATTCCAAGGGTGCCGGTTTCTCCCATGGCCTGCAAGGCGTTCCGGAGTCCGTTCAACAACACGCGCGCCATCTTCTCCGGGTCCGCCATGGCCAGGATGCCGGGAGACAGATCCAGCTTCGTGGTTCCTCTCCATGCGCCAGCCGCCGCCGCCGTCTCCCGCGCCAGCGCCGCCAGGTCCGTGGGCGTACACCGATACGTTTCCTCTCGCGAGAAGAGCAGGAGATCGTTGACCAGCTCTTCGATCCGCGCCGTTCCCTGCAGGGCCAGTTCAAGTCCCCTCTTGCGGGGATCGCCCGGCGCCACCTTCTCGTCCACCCACTGGGTGTATCCCTTGACGCTCCCCAAGGCGTTGCGGATCTCGTGGGCCAGCGTGGCGGTCATCCGTCCGATGAGGGCCAGGCGCTCGCGGCGGTCCAGTTCGGACTGCAAGCGCAGCCGGTGCGCCAGCACCCGCTCAAGGGAGATCCCGATTCCCCAAAGAAGCAACAGCACGCCCCCGACGGTCCCCCACATGTTCCTTGCCTCGGCGACCACCAAGTCTGCGTCTCCCGTATTGAGGACGAGCCGAAGGAGCTCCGGCTTCCCGTCCGGACGTTGAAGCACATAGTCGAACTCGTAGGCGGGCGGGCCGGTGCCAAGCCGGATCCGGCGGCCGCCGAACCTCCCGTTTGACGGCCATCCGCCCATTGCCGTGTCGGGCAGACGGGCACCCACGAGGGCCGGATTCGTGTGGAAGAGGATCATCCCGTCCCGTCCCGCTATCAGTGCGTACGCCACGACCCGGTCGGACAAGATGTCCCGGATCTCCTCGTCGAACCGATTTCCGTTGCTCCGCAGCGCGCTCACAGCGGACGCGGACAGGGCAAGGGCGGTGCTCTCCAGCGCCTTCCCGGCCAGGTAGCGGACATTGCCCGTGAACAGGCCGGTCGCGTACAGGAGGGAAGCGGAGGTAAAAAACAGGAAGGCGAACAGGACCGCCCTCAGAAGGGTAAGAAGTTTGGGCCTTCTCCAACCCCTGCCGACATACGTCCGCCCGTCCCCGCCTCCGGGACGCGCTCGTTCCGCCTGCACCGCCTCGTTACCGGGTAACCTGCCGCCAGGCCCTATGATGGACATTCAAGTTGTTCCCCGTCGTTGGTTGCTGAAATCCATGTCCCTGGGCCACCCGGATGTCATCTCGGCACGCAGACGCCATGCAGGCCCGCAATGCCGTTACGCTCCCCGGCGCACGTAGATGGCCCCGGCGATCGTCCCGTCGACGGCCAACTGGGTCAATCCGAGCCGGAAGAGAAAGGAAGGGAACCGCTGGAGGAGCCGCACCCGGCAGCCGGGAAGCACGCCAAGCGCCATCAGCTTCGAAAGGGTGTCCCCTCCGTCCCCCTCGTGCAGGTACGCCACCGTACCCTCCTCCCCGTCCTTCATGGCCGAAAGGGGAAG
>JAJZRM010000040.1 GCA_021802685.1 Deltaproteobacteria bacterium
GCCGTCGACCAGGATCCCGTAGGCGGCCTTGCCGTTGATGAGCACGATGACCCGGTCGGCCTCGCCGGTCCCGTCCGCTTCGCCGTTGACCTTCACGACCTTCCTTGTGCTCACGATCGGGACCACGCTCCCCCGGAGGTTGGCGACCCCCTCGATGTACTCCGGAGTGCGGGGCATCCGGGTCATCTCCGGCACGTTGATGATCTCGCGTACGCTCAGGATGGGCACGGAGTACTCCTCCCCGCCGAGCTTGAATCCGATATGCTGTGCCATCGTTCCCCTCCCGAACCCGGCTCCCCGGGCGTCCTTACGGCCTTTTCGTTCCCGTCAAACTCCTCGAGACGCTCGCCAGGTCCAGGATGAGGACCACCTTGCCGTCCCCCGTGATGGTGGAACCCAGCGTATGGGACGACTCCGTCTCCAGCCCGTCGAGCGGCTTGATCACCACTTCCTCCTCGCCGAGCAGCTTGTCCACGGAGAGGCAGAACCGGGAGTCGCCGACGGCGACGACGACGGCGTACCGGACCGCGTCCTTCGGGGGCGGCCCCTTCCCAAGCAGTTCCGAGAGCTCGAAGTAGGGGAGGACCCTTTCCCGCAGCACGAACACCCTTCGCCCTCCGGCCATGTCGATCTCCTCCGGGGAGACCCGCACGATCTCCTCGATGAGGGAGAGCGGAACCGCGTACTGGACGCCGGCCGTCCGCACCATCAGCGCCTGGATGATCGCGAGGGTCAGGGGGATGTTGACCCGGAACGTCGTCCCCTCGTCCTTGCGCGTCCGGACCTCCACGAATCCGCTCAGCTTCGCGACGCTCGTCTTGACGACGTCCATCCCGACGCCGCGGCCGGACAGCTCGGTGGCCACGTCCATCGTGGAGAACCCCGCCTGGAAGATCAGGTTGATGGCCGCGTCTTCCGTCATGCGCTCGGCCTCTTCCGCGGACAAGAGCCCCCGGTCGACCGCCTTTCGCTTGACCCGGTCGAGATCGATCCCCTTCCCGTCGTCGGAGATCTCGATGACGATCTGGTTCCCCTTCTGGGAAGCGTCGATCGAGATGACGCCCCGCTCCGGCTTCCCCTTGGCCTTGCGGGCCTCCGGCGGCTCGAGGCCGTGGTCGATGGCGTTTCGGATGATGTGGACCAGGGGATCCCCGATGTGCTCGATGACCGAGCGGTCCACCTCCGTTTCCTCGCCGGTGATCTTCAGGTCCACTTCCTTCCCGATGGCGGAGGCGAGGTCCCGCACGACCCGCGGGAACTTGCCGAAGACCTTCTGGAGCGCCTGCATGCGCATCTTCATGACCGAAAGCTGCAGGTCGGACGTGACGAGGTCCAGGAACGACACGGTTTCCATGACGTTCGCGACCGCGGGATCGTCGCCGTACTGCGCGCTGATGGCGGCGATGAGATTCAGCAGGCGGTTCCTCGCGAGAACGACCTCGCCCGTGAGATCCATCACCTTGTCGATCCGCCCGATGTCCACCCGGAGGTTCGAGACGGCGTCCTTCCGTTCCGGGGCCGCTTTGTCCGCCTCGTGGACGGCGGGAGCGGCCGGCGCCGCCGCGACGGGCGCCGGGGAAACGGCGGAGGAGCCGGGAGCGGGGGGAGTCCCGGGGACATTCTCCGGGGACGTCTTCGCGGGGGGGGCCTTCGGGGCCTCGGACGGAACGGCCTTCGGGACGGCGCCCGCGGCCGCCGGGGGACGGGAACCGCCGTTCCCGGCGTTGCCGGAGGCCTCGGCCAGCGCCGCGTCGAGTTCCGCGAGGAGAGGGGCGATGTTCTCGATCGCGTTCTCCCCGTGCTTGACGTGGCCGATGAGGACCCGAAGCGTATCGACGCTCCGCAGGATCACGTCGACGACGCGTTTCGACAACGCGATGTCGCCTTCCCGGAGCTTTTTGAGGATGTTTTCCGACGTGTGCGCGACGTCCACCACCTGCTGGAACCCGAGGAACCCGGCGGCGCCCTTCAGCGTGTGCACGCACCGGAAGATGTCGTTCAGGATCTCCTTGTCCTCCCCGTTCGTCTCGAGTTCGACGAACAGGGGGTCGATCCGGTCGAGCGACTCCTCCGCCTCTGTGACGAAGTCGGAGATGATTTCCTGCATGTCGTCGGTCATGGCCTTCCCCTACTTCCCGAGCTTCTCGAAGATCTTCTCGATCTTCTCCTTCAGGATCTCCGCGGTGAACGGCTTCACGACGTAGTTGCTCACCCCGGCCTTGATGGCCTCGATCACCTTTTCCTTTTCCGCCTCGGCCGTCACCATCAGGAACGGGAGGCTTTTGAGCTCCGGATCGCTGCGGACCTTCTGGATCAGCCCCAGGCCGTCGAGGTTCGGCATGTTCCAGTCGGACACCACGAACCCGAACCCGCCCCCCTTGAGCTTGGCGAACGCCTGCGCGCCGTCCTCGGCTTCCGTGATGTTCTCGTACCCGAGCTGCTTGAGGAGGTTCTTCACGATCCGGCGCATCGTCACGAAATCGTCGACGATGAGTATCTTCTCCTTGTAATCAAGTGTCGCCATGGCGCTTCCCTCCCTTTCGGAAAAACTCGCCGACCATTTGGCGGATCTTCGTCGCCACGACCTCGGCCGTCACCGGCTTGGACAGGTACCCGTCCGCGCCGGCGTCGACGGCCCGCCGCCTCTCCTCCTCGTCGGTTTCCGTGGTGATCATCAAGGCCGGGATGTTGGAGGTTCCGGGGTTCGATTTCATCGCCTTGAGGAACTCGATCCCGTCCATGAACGGCATGTTCAGGTCGGTCAGGACCAGCTGGACCGCCTCGGATCCGAGTTTCTCCAGGGCGTTGAGGCCGTTTTCCGCGGTCACGACCTCGAAACCGTTCCCCTTGAGGTAGAGGCTCAGAAGTTTTCTCGTCGTCTTGTCGTCGTCCACGATCAGGATTTTCATGATCCCGCCTTTTGATAGAGGACGACCCGGTCGATGACGGTCGGCTGGAGCGCCCGCGTGACGCTGTGGAGGCTCTCGGACGTCCCCACCATGAGGAAACCGTTCGGCGCGAGGGCGTCGTACATCAAGGACACCGCCTTCCGCTTCGACTTGTCGTCGAAGTAGATCAGGACATTCCTGCAGAGGATCACGTCCACGTCGCGGATCGCCCTGACCGCCTTCTCGTCGATGAGGTTGACGTTCATGAACTTCACCGTTTTCCGGATCCCCTCGTCGAATTCGTACGTCTCCCCCATGCTCCGGAAATACTTCTGCTGGTAATACGGCGGGACGACCCGGACGGAATAGGTGGAGTAGATCCCGCGCCGCGCGGATTCGAGCACGCCGTCGCTGATGTCCGATCCGATGATTTCCGCCCGGACCGCGGGGGCGGTTTCCTTCAGGATCGCCGCGACCGTGTACGGCTCCTCCCCGGAGGAACAAGCGGCCGACCAGACGCGGATCTCCTTGTTCCGCTTCCGGTCGAGGACCCGCGGCAGGATGTGCTTCGTGAAGACGTCGAACTGCTGGGGCTCGCGGAAGAAGTACGTTTCGTTCGTGGTGACGACGCCGTAGAGGCTCTTGAGTTCCCCGTTCCCCCGCGAAAGCAGGAACGGAAGGTAATCATCGAAGGACGAGAGCTTGTTTTCCGCGATCCGCCGCGCCAACCGGTTCTCGAGGAAATATTTCTTGCTGTCCGGGACGAAGATCCCGGTCTGGGCGTAGATGTAGTCGCGCAGGGAGCGGAACGTCGCGTCCTGCAAGGAGGGCGGCTGACTCATTTCCACAACTCCTCGCCGGGATCTTCCGTCCCGCCTCCGTCGAACCCGCCCCGCGCGAACGCCTCGACGAGGTCCCGCGCGCGCCCTTCCAGGCCGTCGCCCGCGGCGGCCAGCGCCTCGGGATCGATGGCGCCCAACGCCCGCACGGCCTCCTCGGCCACATCGTTGAACTTCTCCTCCCGGAGGAGGGCGAGGAGCGGTTCGAACGCCTCCTTCCTCCCCAACGCGCCGAGGGCGCAGACGACCGCCTTCCGGACGTGGCCGTCCGTATCGCCGATCGCGGCGAGGAGCGCCTCCAGCGCCTCTCCGTCCCCGATCCGGCCGAGGGCGCACGCCGCCGCCCTCCGGACGTCTCGCACGTCGTCCCGGAGCCGGGCGACGAGGTTCGGCACGGCCTCCCGGACGCGCAGCTCCCCCGCGACCTCCGTGAGGAGCGTCTTCCCCCGGAACCTCAGGGAGGGATCGTCCAGCAGCCGCGGAAGGAGTTCCGGGCGCCCGCACCCCAGGAGCCGCTCCTTGACGGCGCGGAGCACCCCCTCCTCGTCGGGTTTCGTCCCGTCGAGGGACCCCGCGGTGTCGAAAATCGCGCGGAGCGCGTCTTCCCCGGCGATTCCGACGAGGCCTCCCAAGGCGACCAGCCGGTCCTCCCATTCGTCGTCTCCCAGGAAGATCTCCAGGAGATCATCGGGGCAGCCGGAACCCGGGAGCGGCACCCCGATCCGCAGGAGGCTCATCAGGGCGACGGCCTTGTCGTCCCGGCCGGCCTTCCCGGCATAGGCGAGAAGGGCCTCGCCGGCCCGTGGAGAGCCGATCGCCCCCAGCGTCTCGATCGCGGCGCGGCGGGTGGCCGGGGACGGATCGGACAGGAGCGCCAGGATCGGTTCCACCGCCTTCTCGTCGCGCAGCAGGCTCAACGCCTCGAGGGCGGAGAACCGGACCCATTCGATGTCCTTTAAGGCCGCGACGAGCAGCGGCAGGGCTTCCAGACATCCGAGGATGCCGAGCGCCTTTGCGGCGGCGGCCCGGACGTTGGGATTGGCGTCGCCGGTGAGCCGCTCGGAGATCGGCCCGCACTGTTCGACCGCCCCGGCGTCGGAGAGGAGCTCGATGGCGAACTTCCGGACGTCGTCGTCCTTGTCGTTGAGCAGGGGAGGAAGGTGGGGGACGGCGGCCTTCCCGATCTCCTTCAGGATGACCATCGCCGTGTTCCGGAGAAGCGCCTCCTCGCGGAGGAGCGGAAGGACCATCCAGGCCGTGACTTCCCCCCCGATGGACACGAGGGACCGCATCGCGGCGTCCTGGACGCCGGGATTCGGGTCCCGCATCGCCTGGATGAGGGGATAGATCGCCCGCTCGTCCCCGCCGGCCAGCGACTCCGCCGCGGACCGCCTCCTCGAGACGTCCGGACTCGAAAGATTCTTCAGGATCCTGGCGGACACGTTGGTTCGCATCATAATTCTCCTTATCGGTACGAACTCGAATTCCCTTAAGGGGATCCGCTCCCCTTTTTCATGCCCCGGCCGGGCACTCCCCGAAACGGGCCTTGCATCGGAGGAGCGCCTGCCCATGGAGCTGGGACACCCTTCCCTCGGTCAGGCCGAGCACCTTGCCGATCTCCTTCATCGTCAATTCGTCCCAGTAGTAGAGCGAAAGGACGATCCGTTCCTTTTCCGGGATCTCCCGGATCACGCCGGCGAGCAGGTCCCTCATGCCCGCCCCCTCGAGGACCGAAAGGGGATCCTTCCCCTCCGTATCCGGCAGGTTTTCCAGGAGGCTGTCCGTTCCGTCCTCGCCGCGCGCGCGGAAGTCTTCGAACCGAAGGTGGAGCGCCGCGCCGCTCTCCCGCAGGATCTTGTGGTACTCTTCGAGCCCTATGCCGAGCGCCGATGCGACCTCGGTATCCTCCGGGGGGCGCCCCAGCAGGTGCTCGAGCTTCCCGTAGGCGCTTTTCATGGCGTTCACCCGGTCCCGCACGTTCCTGGGAAGGTTGTCGGCCGCCCGGAGCTCGTCGAGCATCGCCCCCTTGATGCGGTGTTCGGCGTACGTCTTGAGCTTCACCGTCCCCTCGCGGAACCTCCGGAGCGCGTCGAGGAGGCCGACCACGCCCGCGCTGACGAGGTCGTCCTCCGACAACCCGGGAGGAAGCCGCCAGCTGAGGCGGCGGGCGCTGTACCGGATGAAGGGCAGGAAATCGCGGATGACGCTTTCCTTCCTGTCCTCGTCCCAAACTTCCACGTACCTGGCGGTCTTCATCTGGCTTCCCCCGTCATCGCAAAGAGATTTCCCATGAAGAACTGGAGCCCTCCCTTGGCATCCTCCCGCCCCGGTTCGACGAACCGGGAGGCGACCTCCTCGAGCGCCCGGGACGCCGCGCTCCCGGGGTACATCTCGAGGAACGCCTTCTGCGCCCGGACCGCTTCGTGGACGGACTTGTCGAACGGCAGGTAGCCCAGGTAATCGAGGGAGACGTTCAGGAACCGGTCGGCGGCCACCGCGAGCTTCCGGTACACCTCCTTCGCGTCCTCCGGGTTGCGCGCGGAGTTGACGAGGATGCGGAAATCCTTCTCCTGGTAACGCGTGAAGAGCACCTTGATGAGCGCGTAGGCGTCGGTCAGGGCGGTGGGCTCGGGGGAGGTGACGACGACGATCTCCCGCGAGGCGACGCAGAAAAACGCGACGTTCTCCGAGATCCCGGCGGAGGTGTCGATGAGGAGAACGTCGATCTCGCCGTCGAACGACTCGAACTCCTCGAGAAGGCGGACCCTCTGGAACGCGTCGAGGTGGGTCAGCTCCTGCACCCCGGACGAGGCCGGGAGCACTTTGACGCCGCAGGGACCTTCCACGATGACGTCCCGGAGCCGCTTCTCCCCCCGGATGACGTGCTGGATATTGTAGCGGGGAGCGAGGTGGAGCAGGATGTCCACGTTGCTCAGGCCCAGGTCGGCGTCGAGGATCAGGACCTCCTTCCCCATCTTCCGGAGGGCGATCGCGAGGTTCGCGACGACGTTCGTCTTGCCGACGCCCCCCTTGCCGCTCGCGATGGTGATCGTCCGGACCGATTTCCTGTTTCGCATGCTGCCTCCCGGGTTTCCGATTTATCCTTGCGCGCAGGCGGCCATCCCCGACTCCGCCGGATCCTCCGTCAGGACCATCTGAAGCACCTTCTTCCGGCTCGGAAACGAGATGTCTCCGGGAACCGTCTGGCCGGTCGTCAGGTAGGCGATCGGCCTGCCGCAAAGGGCGGCCACGTTGTAGAGCGCCCCGTACCGGACGGCCTCGTCGACCTTGGTCACCCCGACGAAGTCGACCGGGAGGCGCGCGTACGACTTCCACGCCTCCTCGAGAAAGTCGTGGTCGCACGTCGCGCTGATGAGAAGGTGGGTCTCCACGGGGACCCCCGACTCGTAAACGGGGGACAGCTCGGACAGGAACTTGCCTCCCATCGGGTTTCGGCCGGTCGTGTCGATGAAAACGACGTCCTTGTCGGCGTGCCGCGCCACGCATGCCTTGACCTCCCGCGCGTCCGGCGCGATCTCGAGCGGGACGCCCATGATCTTCGAATAGATCCGGATCTGCTCGATGGCCCCGATCCGGTAGGAGTCGAGGCTGACGATGGCGGCCCGCTTCCCTTCCCGGGTGGCCGCCGCCGCGAGCTTCGCGACCGTGGTGGTCTTCCCGACGCCGGTGGGGCCGATGAGCATCACGGCCCTGCCCTCGCTTTCCGGCCCTCCTTCCCGCACCGCCACCTCCTCGAGCATCGCCCGGGGGATCTCCCTCAGGTTGTCCGCCTTCCCGCAGAGGTTCCGCGCGAACTCCTCGCGGACGCCGCGCCCTTTCAGGAAGCGCAGGACGTCCCGCTTCCCGGCGGAAAGCGGCGCCGCCCCCGACTCGGCCCGCGCGGTTTCGAGGAACTCCCGGATCGTGCCGACCTCGGACCGGACTTCCGAAATCGCGCGCTGCAGCTGCCGGATCCCGGCGCTCTCGGCGGGCGGCGCCGGCTCGGGGGGCGGCCGAAGGGCGGGCGCCGCCGGGGAGGGAACCGGACGCCTCGGGGCCGTGACCTCCTGGATCTCGTAGTCGACGGCCGCTTCCACCGTGACGGCGGGCGGAAGGCCTTTCATCTCCTCGGTGGAGAGGATCACGGCGTCCTCGCCCATCTCCTTCTTCACCTGGGCGAGGGCCTCGCGGAACGACTTGGCCCGGAACGTCTTAATTTTCATATTTCACCATCCCCACGGTGGATATCCTTGCGGTGGAGGACACCTCGGCGCTGGAAAGGACCGGTATGGACGGCGCGAATTTCTCGAGGAGCCTGCGGAGGAACCGGCGCACCTGCAGGGAGCAGAGGATCACGGGCTGCGCGCCCTTCGCCTTGACCCCTTCCAGGCACCCTTCGATGCCCCGCAGCAGCCGGCCGACGACGTCGGGGCTCATCGGCTCGCCCCCCATCGCCCGGGTGAGCGCGCTCTCGAACCGGGGGTCGAGGGAGATGACCGGGATGACGCCGTCGGGCGCGGAGAACTGCCGCGTGATGTACCGGGAAAGCGCCTGCCGCACGTGCTCCGTGAGCAGGTCGATGTCCTTGGACGACGGCGCGACGTCGAGAAGCGTCTCCAGGATCGTGACGATGTCGTTCACCGGGACGCGTTCCCGAAGGAGGTTCTGGAGCACCCGCTGGACGCCGCCGAGGGTCATGTGGGTCGGGATGAGCTCGTCGACGATCCGCGGGTACACCTTGGCGATGCCGTCGAGCAGGCTCTGGACCTCGGCCCGGGTGAGGATCTCCCAGCCGTGCTTGCGGATGATCTCCGTGAGGTGGGTCACGATGACGGTCGCCGGGTCGACGACCATGTGCCCCTCGAGCTGGGCCCTCTCGACGTCCTTCTCCTCGATCCAGCAGGCGGGGAGTCCGAACGCCGGCTCCTTGGTGGGGATCCCTCCGGCCGGCGATTTCCCGTCCGGGGAGACCGCCAGCCGGTACCCCATCATCACCTCGCCCCGGGACACCTCGATCCCCCGGACGATGAAACTGTACTCGTGGGGGCGCAGCGCCAGGTTGTCCTTGATATGGATGGACGGCACGACGAAGCCCATCTCCTTGGCGACCTGGCGCCGCATCGAGCGGACCTTCTGCAGGAGCTCGCCGCCGGGCTCGTCCACGAGGGAGATGAGCCCGTACCCGATTTCCAGGGCGAGCGTGTTCACCTCGATGAACGACTCGACGCGCGGCTCCTCCTTCGCCGGCGCCGGCGGCTCCTCGGCGGAAGCGGCCGTTTTGCGGAGGACGTAGGCGATGCCGCCGAGGATCCCCGCCATCAGGAGGAGGGGCAGGTGCGGCAGGCCCGGGATGACCCCCAGGACGCCCAGGATCCCCGAAGACGTCGCGAGGGCCTTCGGGTTCAGGAGGACCTGCGAGGCGATGTCCTTCCCCATGTCGGTGACCGATCCCGTCCGCGTGACCACGATGCCCGCCGCCGTGGAGATGAGCAGGGCCGGGATCTGGGCGACGAGTCCCTCCCCGATGGTCAGGATGGTGAACGTCTTGGCGGCCTCGACCGGGGGCATTCCCATCTGGAAGACGCCGATGACGAACCCGCCCGCGATGTTGATCCCCGTGATCGCGATCCCGGCGATGGCGTCGCCCCGGACGAACTTGCTCGCGCCGTCCATGGCGCCGTAGAAGTCGGATTCGCGGCCGACGTCCTGGCGGCGGCGCCGCGCCTCGGCCTCGTTGATCATCCCGGCGTTCAGGTCCGCGTCGATCGCCATCTGCTTCCCGGGCATCGCGTCGAGGGTGAACCGCGCGGCGACCTCCGCGATCCGGCCGGCGCCCTTCGTGATGACGACGAAATTGACCACCACGATGATGAGGAACACGATGAAGCCGACGACGTAGTTCCCGCCGACGACGAAGCTCCCGAACGCCTGGATCACGTGTCCCGCCGCATCGGGCCCCTCGCCCCCCTTGAGAAGGATGAGCTTGGTGGAGGCCACGTTCAGGGAGAGCCGGTAAAGCGTCGTCATCAGGAGAAGGGACGGAAAGACGGAGAAATCGAGGGGCCGCTGGAGGTTCACCGAGATCACGAGGATCACGACGGCGAGGGCGATGGAGACCGCAAGGAACACGTCGAGGAGGAACGTCGGAAGCGGCACGAGCATGACGCCCAGGAGAACGACCACGCCCAGGGCGACCAGGGCTTCCCCGCGATTCCGGAGGATTTCGAGCATTTTCATACGGCCCCCCTGTGGCGTGAGAAGATCTGCGCGAGGATCCGCGCGACCGCCCGGTAGAGCTCCTCGGGAACGAAGGCGCCGATGTCGGCCTTGTAGAGGCTGCGCGCCAGCGGCTTGTCCTCGACGATCGGGATCCCGTGGCGGCGGGCGATCTCCTTGATCTTCTCGGAAACGAGGTCCGCCCCCTTGGCGACGATCTTCGGCGCGGACATGGTGTTTCCGTCGTACCGCAGCGCGACGGCGAGGTGGACCGGGTTCGTGATGACGACGGTCGCCTTCGGGACGTCGCGCATCATCCTCCGGCGCGCCATCTCCCGCATCAGGCCGCGGATCCGCGACTTGACCTGCGGGTTCCCCTCGGTTTCCTTGTATTCGTCCTTCACCTCGGACTTCGTCATCTTGATGGACTGCTCGTGGCGCCACCGCGCGATGAGGTAGTCCACGGCCGCGATGACGAAGAAGAAGGAGAAGCCGGTCAGGATCGCCTTGAGGAACAACGACCCGGAGACCCGGACGAGCTCTCCCATGCCGAGCGGGAGGAGGGACGGCAGCGCGGCGATCTCCTTCCGGATCACGTGGTAGACGACGTACGCCCCCACGGAGAGCTTGACGAGGTTCTTCAGCAGCTCCACGAGCCCCTGGGAGGAGAAGATCCGCTTCAGGCCTTCCAGCGGGTTGAGGGAGGAGAACTTGAGCTCCAGCGGCTTGAACACGACCCCTCCCTGCACGACGCTCCCGACGACCGCGAGCCCCGCGGCGGCCAGGAGGAACGGAAGCATGAGAACCATGGCCTCGGCCCCCGCGGCCCGCATCGCCCCGAACGGTTCCGTGCCGTACGGCACGGACAGGAGCCGCCGCATCATGCCCGTGAGCTGCGCGAGCGCCCCCCCGCCCCAAAGCGCCATCACCAGGACGACTCCCCCGGTCGACGCCGTCGAGACCAGCTCCCGGCTCCGGGCGACCTGCCCCTTCTCGCGCGCCTTCTGCCGCTGCCGGCCGGTCGCCTTTTCCGTGCGGTCGTGGCGGTCCGCCATCCGTTATCTCCTCGCCATCCCGATCACCCGCGCCATCTCCGACCGGATCTCCCCGAACGACCCGCCGATCGCGGCGACGTACGCGGGAAGGGCCAGCAGCAGGACGAGGAACCCGACGGAGATGTAGAGCGGAAAGCTGATGAAGAAGATGTTGATCTGGGGGGTCGCCTTGTAGACGAACCCGAGCAGCAGGTTCAACGTCACTACCCCCACCACGACGGGAGCCCCCAACTTGATGGCGAGAAGGAAGGTCTTGCCCACGAGCGCTATCCCCGCTCCGGCGAGGGCCGGAACGTCCGCGCTGCCTGCGGGGACCAGGTCGTAGCTCCGGACGAAGAGCGCGATCAGGTCGTGGTGGGCGTCCGTCACCAGGAAGAGAAGGGTGGCCAGGATCGTAAGAAGGCGCGCGATCTCGGTCGATTGGCCGATCTCCGGGTTGAAGACGGTCGCGATGGAGAGCCCCATCGAGTCGCTGATCATCTGCCCCGCGATCTCGACCCCGAAGAAGACGAACCGGACGGCCAGCCCCAGGACCATTCCCAGGACGACCTCCCGAAGCACGAGGACCGCCGTTTCGTTCTCGCCCGCCCGGAAATCCACGACGGGGGTGAGGAGCGCGGCGATCGCGACCGCGAGGCCGATCCGGAAACGCCCCGGGAGCGACTTGCTCCCGAGGATGGGCAGGAAGGCGAGGAACACGCTCGACCGCAGCAGGATCAGGAGGAACCGCGGCATGTAACCGGAGAGGATGTCGGCGCCGGGCATTCCCCTACCTCACGTACGCCGGGATGTTTTCGATGAGCCGGGTCGTGAAGTCCATGAGGACGGACGCCATCCAGGGGAGGAACAGGAACAGGCAGAGGAAGACGGCGAGGATCTTCGGAACGAAGGTCAGCGTGAAGTCCTGCACCTGCGTCACCGCCTGGAGAAGGCTGATGAAGAAGCCCACCCCGAGGCTCACGAGGAGGACCGGGCCGGCCGCCAGGAGGAACGTCCGGATCGCGTCGCCGATGAGTTCCCTGACGACGTCGGGGCTCACTGGAAGCTCCTCACGACCGACCCGACGACGAGGTTCC
The DNA here is from genome assembly GCA_021802685.1 of Deltaproteobacteria bacterium. Taxonomy (GTDB): domain Bacteria; phylum Desulfobacterota; class Deferrimicrobia; order Deferrimicrobiales; family Deferrimicrobiaceae; genus UBA2219. The sequence goes on from JAJZRM010000040.1 coordinate 12,075, forward strand.
AGCCGTCCACGAGGACGAAGAGATCGGAA
>JAJZRM010000041.1 GCA_021802685.1 Deltaproteobacteria bacterium
CGGCGCCGATCAGGACGGCGGTCCTTGGCTTACGTTCATGGAGGAACGCCTTGGTACGCCGTGTATCGTCCAATGTTTTGAAGTAAAAGACATCGTCGTCATCGAACCCCGGCCGGTCGAGACGATTGGGGTGATTGCCGGCGGCGTAAACGAGGAAGTCGTACCCTTCCTCGTATTCCCTGCCGTTTTCGTGGTCGATGACGCGCACCGTTTGCCGTTTCGGGTCGATGACCTTCACTTCGTTGCGCAAGCGGTAGTCGATTTTCCGGTCGTTGACGATGGAATCGTAGCTCATGGCGTACATGGATTCCACTGGAGCGTCATGATAAAAAAGGTTGTAGGGCATGCCGCAGGCGGCATAGGAGACATCACGGGTTTTCTCCAGGACCACGGCCCGCGCCTTCGGAGCCAGCCTTTTTATCTGGCTTGCCGCCGACAGGCCTCCAGCGACGCCCCCGATGATGATCGCTTTCATCGCATCCCCCCTTTTCCGGAGGTCATTTGATCGGTTCGAACATATCCTTTCCGGCTCCGCAGAGCGGGCAGACCCAATCATCGGGAAGATCCCGGAAAGGTGTTCCTGGAGGCACCGCGTGCTCGATATCTCCAATGGCCGGGTCGAAGAACCTTCCCGAAGACCTGGTCTACAAGATGGTGAAGACCTCCCATACGCATTTCGCCGACCAGGTTGCCGCCTATCCGTCCATCAAGGGCGACAATCTGCCGCAGCTCACCCTCGAAACCTGCACGGTGCCCCTGCATCCCGGGGCGATCAGGTATTACAAGGAGATCGGGCTGAAGGTCCCGGAGAACCTGATTCCCAAGTGAACCAGGCTGGAAATTCCAGCGGAGCGCCGAGCCCCGCTGGAATTTCCAGAGGGGTCAAATAAGGAAGATACCGCATGAGCGAAAACCAGGGAAAAATCGACCCCGGGGAACTGATCGACATAGAGCCGGAAAAGGTCGAGGTGAAGGACCGGGATCAGGCGGAGGCCAGAAACCTCAAAGGGCCCGTGGCCGTCGTCGCTTCGGCCATCGCCATCCTGTTCACGCTGTTCCAGCTTTATACCGGCGTTTTCGGCGCCTTCCCGGACCTGATCCAGCGCAGCATCCACATCGGGTTCACGACGGTCCTGGCGTTTCTCCTTTACTCCGCCTCGAGCAGGTCGCCCAAGGACCGATTCTCCCTGGTCGACCTCGTCGGGATGATCCTGGGCATCGTCGTCTGCGCTTACGCGGCCGTCCATTACGACCGGATCATGGAGAACCCGGCGTATCCAGCGCATTGGACCTGGTCCTCGGGATCATCGCGACCCTCCTCATCCTGGAGATGACCCGCCGAATCCTCGGCTGGATCCTCCCGGCCATCGCCGTGATCACGATCCTCTACGCGTACCTTGGCCCGCATCTCCCCGCCGCGTTCGCCCATCGGGGGTTCGGCACGGATTACATCATCGAGACCCTTTACATGTCCACCTCCGGTATCTGGGGGACGGTTACCGGCGTATCCGCGACCATCATTGCGGGTTTCCTTATCTTCGGGGCGATTCTTTTTTATACGGGAGGAGGGGAAGTCTTCGTCGATCTGGCCAAGGCGATCGCCGGCAGGTCTTACGGCGGACCGGCGAAGGTCAGCTGCATTTCCAGCGCGCTCTTCGGGACCATTTCGGGAAGCGCCGTGGCGAACGTGGTCGTGGACGGGATCTTCAATATTCCCCTGATGAAGAAGCTGGGGTACAAACCGGAGTTCGCTGGCGCCGTGGAGGCGACCGCTTCGACCGGAGGACAGCTGATGCCCCCGGTGATGGGAGCCGGGGCTTTCATCATGGCGGAGTTTCTGGGTCTCCCTTACGTCGACGTGGCCATCGCCGCCGCCATCCCGGCGCTCCTGTACTACCTCGGGCTTTTTTCATCGGTTCATTTCGCGGCGAGAAAATTGAACCTCGAACGACTCCCGAAAGAAGTGATTCCATCCCTGAAAAATACCCTTCCCAAGAGCGCCTGCCTTTTTGTTCCCGTTACGCTCCTCATCTATCTCATGATGAGCGGTCATGACCCCACGACGTCCGTCTTATGGGCAACGGGGGTGTCCGTGGCGCTTTTCCTGGCGCAGGCCCGAAGTTTTGCCGTTCTGAAGGAAAGGGCATGGAATATCGTCCTGGCCCTGGAAACCGGAGGCAAATCCATCGTTCTCATAGCCTGCCTCTGCGCTTGCGCCCAAATCGTGATCGGCATGGTCAACCTGTCGGGGTTGGGGATCAAGATGTCGGAGATGGTCCTCAGTCTCAGCATGGGGATGAAATCCCTGGCGCTTTTCTTCACCATGATCGTTTGCCTGATCCTCGGCATGGGTTTGCCGACCACCGCCGCTTACGTTTTGGCGGCTTCGGTGGCGGGCCCTGCCCTGATCAAACTGGGCGTCATTCCGATGGCCGCACAACTGTTCGTTTTTTACTTCGCCATCCTGTCCGCGATCACACCTCCCGTCTGTGCCGCCACGTATGCCGCCGTGGCGATCGCGAGGTCGAATTTCTGGAAGACGGGCTGGCTCGGATTGAGGATGGGGTTGGCGGGTTTCATGGCGCCGTTTCTATTCGTGGTTTGTCCAAGCCTGCTGTTCGTTGGGTCTCCCCCGGAAATCCTTTGGAACTCGTTGGTTTCGGCCTTGGGTGTCATGGCCATGGCCGGAGCGGTCATGGGGTATTTCGGAGACCGGAACAGGTGGTTTGAATCGGTATTATTGGCCGTCGGGGCGCTGCTTCTCTTGAAACCGGGCTTGATCACGGATTTGATCGGCCTCGGCATGGTATCGGCCATCTATATCCTCCAGAAAAGGAGACATGCGGTCGCTGCGAACGCCTTGCCGGTTTCGGCCGCGGAGGGAGCATGAACGGGGAGAAATAGGACAAGCCGACCGCCGAACCGATGGCGATCGGCTTGTCCCCTTCAAACAAACAAAGCGCTATTTTGGGCGCGGGACTTCAAGCGGCCCTCTCCTCCGGAGTGAGCTCGATCTGCTTCTCCATGGAAGCCAGGTCGAATGTATGGGTGATCGCGTTCACTTTATCCTCCACGACCTCGATCAACATGTTCGCCGAGATGTCGAACTTTTTCCCGGTCGGAAGGATCGTGCCGCCCGGCGTGTCGATCGGCCCGTCGTGGGTGCCGCTCCACCCCAAGTCGAAGATCACGGTGTTGCCGAAGACCTTTGTGTCCCGGATCGTTATTTTCGAATCGGGGAACGCCGCTCCCCATTCCTGCATGATGGTCATGAACCTCTTGATCCCGTGCGTCTTCCGGCGAGTGGGGATCTCATCGTACGTGATGCGCCAGTCGACCAGGGACCAGACCGTGCTCCAGTTCTTTTCGTCGAACGCTTGCACCAGCGATTTCGCCGTGTCGATCGGCAGCTGCTCCGGCATTTCGACCTCCTGCAAGGATCTTCGGGATTGTCTCGGGTTAACGCGCCGCGTGGTGTCATCCAACTGAAATTTTAGCGCAGGCCGGGGCGGCTTGGACGCATCCCGGTTCGATTCACGAAGATCTGCGTGTAGTAGAAGGTCCCCCGGTCATCGCGGGCGATTCCCACTCCGGTGGCGTCGTAACGGCCTTCGATGTTCTTCCGGTGCCCCCGGCTGCCCAGCCACCCGGACACGGCCGCCCGCACGGTTCGTGCGACCGGGTAGTCGTTCATGCCGACATTCTCGGCGATGCCCGTCCACGGGATCGTTTTCGAGATCGCGCGCTGCCTCTCTTCAAACCCTTCGTGCCCGAACGGGACCCGTCCGGCCGCCATGTTCTCGCTGTGCCTGCGGGCGACCGCGGCGATCCGGGCGTCGTAGGAGAGGGAAGCAAGCCCCATGGCCTGGCGATGATCGTTGACGAGTTCGTACGCCTTCGATTCCAGCGTCCCGGAGGAGACGGCCGGAGGTTCCCGCATGCCCGCCGGCGCGGAATGCGGCACGGAGCACAAGATGAAAGCCAGCAATGGAAACCAGATCGCCCGCATGAAAAGGATGTTACCAGGAGACCGAACCCCATGATCACGCGAACTCATCAAATTGTTGCGTAGCTTCGTCCGCTGAAAGGGGAAGTGCCATGGAACCGCACCGCTCGCCGGAAAAGACGGGAAAGATCGCAGTGTTATGCCTGGTGTGGATCTTATTCTTGCCGATCCTGATCGGCGGGACGGCTTACGGAGACCAGAAGGCGGGGGACCCGAAAGGAGACGCGACGATCATCAACGCAAAGGGAGAAACTGTTGGGGCCGCGGCTGTCGTGCAAGGTCCCCACGGGGTAACGATCTCGGTCGTCGTCTCGAATCTCCCTCCCGGCAGGCACGGGATCCATATCCACGCCGCCGGCAAGTGCGACCCGCCCGATTTCCAGACCGCCGGAGGGCATTTCAATCCGTTCGGCAAAAAGCACGGATTCAAGAACCCGGAAGGTCCTCATGCCGGGGATCTGCCGAACCTGGAGGTGGGACCGGACGGCAGGGGGAAACTCGACGCGCCGGTCGGCGGGTTGACCCTGGGGAAGGATGGTCTTGCCGCACTGTTCGGCCCTGCCGGGACGGCCGTGGTGGTTCACGCGGCCCCCGACGATGACGTGACCGACCCTGCCGGCAATTCCGGGGCACGGATCGCATGCGGAGTCTTCAAATTGTCGGGCGCCGCGATGCTCGACGGGAAGCCGCGATGACCGCCGCAAGGATCGTGGCGATCGTACTGATCGGGACGCTGTAGCGGCCGGCACGCTCATCCTTCTCCTGCGCAAGCAGGGCCGATAAGGAGGGGAACGATGAAAAGGGCATTGCTTGCCGTCCTGGGCGCGGGAATTCTGTTCGCGGCATGCGTGGCGGTTCCCGCCCGCCATGGCGGCGTCGTGGTGGCGCCGGTTCTTCCGCCGGTCGTGGTGCTGGAAGAAGAACCTTACTACTATCACGGCGGTTACCACTATCATTACCGAAACAACGTCTGGTATTACTCCGGCTCGAGGAGCGGTCCCTGGACGGAACTTCCCAGGGCCCGTTACCCGAAAGAGACCCGGTTCAAGGGCAAGGGTGGGGAAAAAGGCGGGGGTGAGAAGCGCGGGCGTGAAAATCGTGAGCACGACAGGCGCGACAAGGATTAAGAAGTTACCGCGTCCGGTTTGAATGAGGATGCTCTCTCCCTCCAATATCCGGTCCAAGTTGATCCTCCTCGGGATATTGGCATTCACGCCCGTCGTGTTGTTGACCGTCTTCAACTACTTGTATCAGCGAAAACTGGAAGTTGCGGAAGCCGGCGAGAGGATGACGAAAATCCTCGACTTCGCGGTCCTTCATGAAGAGGGGGTCCTCCGGGAAACGCATCGGATCCTCGCAACGCTGGCGGAAGTGCCTGTCGTCCGCAAGGGCGGAGACGATGCAAGCGCTTTTCTCGCCCGGCTCTTGAACAGCAGCCCGGAATACGCGAATTTCGGGGTTGCCCGGTCCGACGGCCAGGTCATCTCCAGCGCCGTCCCCCTGGAAAACCCCGTGGACATATCCGACCGCTCCTACTTCAAGGACGCCCTCAGGACCCGGTCCCTTTCCATCGGCCAATTCCAGGTGGGGCGGATTACGGGAACGCCCGCGGCCAACATCGGTTACCCGCTTCTGGATCGGCAGGGAAATGTGGCCGGCGTCATTTATGCCTCCCTGAACCTGTCCCTCGTGACGAGTTTCGAGGCCGCGGTCGATGTCCAGACGCCCGAGAAATCCACCTACGTGAAGCTCGACGGCAACGGCGCCATCCTGGCCAGCTATCCGGAAACGCAATCGTCGGGACGAGGACATCCCCTGGAAAAATCCCTCTTCGAGAAAATATCGAAAGAGAAAAAGGGGACATTCCGGGCAATGGGGCCGGACGGCGTGGATCGCCTTTACCTGTTTTCCCCCTACCTTGGTCCGCTGGATGTGGAAGGCGGATACATCCTTCTCGGCATCCCCGCCAAGGCGCTCTTCGTCGAGGTAGACCGCGCGTTGGCCGTCAACATGGCGATCCTTTTCGTTGCCATGCTGCTTTACATCTCGATCGCATGGCTGGGAGGAAATGCCGTGATCATCCGCCCCGTGGGCGTGCTGGCCGATGCCGCGAGGCGGCTGGCCGATGGGGATCTCACGGCACGGTCGAGGCTCGGATCCGTCGAGGGCGAGTTCGGCCGGCTCGGCCAGGCCTTCGACGAGATGGCCGCGGAGATCGAGCGGCGGCAGGCGGAATCCCGGAAGATGCAGGAAGCGCTTCGCATTTCCGCCTTGCAGGCGGGAAACGAGAAGGCGAAGACGGAAGCGATCATCGCGGCGATCGGAGTCGGGATCAGCATCCAGGACCGGGAGTTGCGGATCGTCTACCAGAACGATGAACAGAAGAGGCTCGTGGGAGACCAGGTTGGAAAATTCTGCCACCAGGCGTACGAGGACAAGGATCGCATGTGCGACGGATGTCCCATCGCGCTGGTGTTTGAGGACGGGGATGTCCACACGGCGGAAAGGCGGATCGAGAACGACAGGGGGGGCTACTTCGTCGAGATCACGGCGTCGCCGCTGAAGGATTCCGCGGGGGAAATCATCGGCGGAGTCGAGGTGGTCAGGGACATCACGGAGCGGCGAAAGGTGGAGGAAGAGCGGGCCCGGCTTGCGATGGCCGTCGAACAGTCCGCTGATGCGATCGTCGTCACGGATCGAAACGGGACGATTCTGTACGTCAACCCGGCTTTCGAGCGCATCACGGGATATCCGAGGGAAGAGGCGGTCGGGAAGAACCCCAGGATCCTTCGCAGCGGGAAGCAGGACGAAGCGTTCTACCGGAGTTTGTGGGAAACCGTCTCGCGGGGAGAGGTCTGGGCTGGGCATTTCATCAACCGGAAGAAGGACGGGTCGTTGTACGAGGAAGACGCCACCATCTCGCCGCTTCGCGACGCCTCCGGCGGAATCGTGAATTACATCTCCGTGAAGCGGGACGTCACCCACCTGGTGGCGCTGGAAAACCAGGTGAGGGTATCCCAGAAGATGGAGGCGGTGGGGACCCTCGCCGGCGGGATCGCCCACGATTTCAACAATGCGCTGACGGGAATCGTCGGATTCGGGGAGATTCTCAAGATCCGGCTCGGAAACGATCCGCACGCGCTCTCCGATCTCGACGAGATCCTCCGGTGCGCGGAGCGCGCATCGCTGCTGACCCGGCAGCTGCTTTCCTTCGCGCGCCGGCAGGTGATCGACCCGGTCAACCTCGACCTGAACGCCATGGTTTCGGATATGGAGAAACTGGTGGGGAAAGTGGTGGGGGAGCACATCGAGGTCAAGACCGTCCTCGAGAAAGGCCTTCCGACCACCCGGCTGGATCGCGGGCAGATCGAGCAGGTCCTGATGAACCTCTGCCTGAACGCGCGGGACGCCATGCCGGACGGGGGGCGGCTCGTCATCGAAACCTGCGCGACGTCGTTGGAAGAGGGGTACCTGAAGAATCACCCGTACATGAAGGCGGGCAGGTACGCCGTGCTTTCGGTGAGCGATACCGGGACCGGCATGGACGAGAAGACGAGGGAGAGAGTGTTCGAGCCGTTCTTCACCACGAAGGGGCCGGATAAGGGGACCGGTCTCGGCCTGGCCGTCGTCTACGGGATCGTGAAGCAGCATAACGGGTTCATCCACCTGTACAGCGAGCCGGGAAAGGGGACGACGGTCCGGATCTATTTTCTCGCGGTGGACGCTATGCCCGACCCCGATGGGACCGCCCCCTCGGAGGCGATTCGCGGCGGGAACGAAACGATCCTGCTGGCGGAGGATGACGAATCGGTGCGAAAACTGACGGAACGGGCATTGACTGGCTACGGATACCGGGTCCTGATCGCCCGGGATGGAGCCGAGGCGGTGGATATCTTTCGCCGGCACGGACATGAAATCGCGATGGCCGTGCTGGATGTCGTCATGCCGAAGATGGGAGGGAAACAGGTGTACGAGGAAGTCGCGGACGCATCTCCCCGGCTGAAAGTCCTGTTCCTGAGCGGCTATTCCGCGGACGCGGTCCACGAACGCTTCGTTCTTCATCCCGGGCTGGCGTTCCTCCAGAAACCTTTCGATCTCCCGTCGTTGATAAGGAAGGTACGGGAAGTGTTGGACAGTCCCTGTTGACAAGCACGAACGATCGTGCTATTTAATGGAACATGGTCAAAGGCGCAGATACGAGGATGTACATCCTGGAAACCGGTCTCGACCTTGTCAGCAGACTGGGACTCGAGGCGGTGACGATCGGCACCTTGGCGAAGGCGACCCGGATGTCCAAGAGCGGGCTGTTCGCCCATTTCCAATCGAAGGAAAACCTCCAGATCGAGCTGCTGAAATATGCGGGGGAGATTTTCGCGAAGGACGTGGTCGTTCCGGCGCTTGGCGTCGCTCCCGGCGAGCCGAGGGTACGGGCGCTGGTCGGAAACTGGATCAACTATGCCAGAAGCCTGGCGGGCGGGTGCATCTTCGTCACGGCGAGCACCGACTTCAAGGATCGCCCCGGGAAGGTGCGGGAATTCCTGCTTTCGCAGCAGGAGTCGTGGCTCGATTGCCTGCGCCGCATCGCGCGGTCCGCCGTGGAGGCGGGCGATTTCCGAGGCGACATCGATTGCGACCAGTTTGCATTCGAGCTTTACTCGTTGCTGTTGGGGTTCCACCTCTATCACACGCTGCTTGACAGCGCCGAGACGGAAAATCGTTACGAGGCAGCCCTCGACAAATTGCTGAAGGAGTATCGCCGAACCGCCACGCCGGAACCATCAACCCGGCCGGAATCGGAAATCCTGGCGTAACCATCAGGGAATCCTAAAACAGGAGAGGATATGGCGAACCGGGCTTATATCGCATACAGGCATGGCACGAACGTTCGTTCTAACTTTGGACGCGAATGGGCGGTGCGCCAGTTCTTCAAGGCGTTGTCGTTCAGCGCTCCCCGTCTAACGGAGTTGCTTGTCGAAAAGCTCTTCTTCACTCCGGGAGCATACATCCCGTCGGCGGAGGAGCGGCGCCGGCTTGCGCAGGGAGAGCCGTTCCACGTGAGGGTCCACGGCCGATGGATCCGCGGGTGGCGATGGGGCGCCGGACCGGGCGTGCTGCTGGTTCACGGGTGGAGCGGCCGGGGGATTCAGCTCCACCGGTACATCGATCCCCTGGTTCGGGCCGGGCGCGCGGCGGTCGCAATCGACGGGCCGGCGCACGGGGAGTCGGAGGGACGACACACGAGCTACTTCGAATTCACGGACGTCATACGAACCTTGATCGCTTCGGAAAGCCGTCTCGACATCCAGGGGATCGTCGCCCATTCGTTCGGAGCGGCGGCGGCGGTCAATGCCCTCGCCCACCAGCAAGCGGCCATGAAGACCGTGCTTCTTGCGCCTGCCCTGCGCTTGAGGAAAACGCTCCTTACCGCCCTGGAGCGGCACGGGATCCCCCCCCGGGTCTTTGAAAAGATCATCGCCGCCTACGAATCGCGTTTCGGATACAGCCTGGAACGGGACGATCCGCAACGGCTGCTTGGCGGCATGCGCTCCCCCGTCCTCGTGGTCCACGACCGGAACGACCCCGTGATTCCGCATTCGGATTCGGAGGCGCTGTGCCGGAGCTTCGGGCAAGTGACGCTCAAGACCACGGCCGGCCTGGGGCACCGGAAAATCATGTCGGATCCAGGCGTCGTCCACGCAGGCGTGTCGCACCTTTTGGAGGATGGATTCGAAGCGGGAAGCTTGTTGAGAACCTACCGGAGCGGATGTCCCGAAGAGCGCATGGACGCCTACCTGGCGCACCCCGGCATGCGGCGCTGGTTCGACGAGATCGAGTCGCGGGAACGCTCGGACGCGGGATGCGGAAATCACGGGTAATGGAGGATTCGTCTAATTTACCACCCGCTTCGCACGCAGGACGAACCGCTCCTGGCCATCCGACGCCTCCCCCTCGATGCGGCCGTCGCGGACCTGAAGTGTGAACCGCAGGGGCGCCGATCCAGGTTTCCACGGCGACCGGTCGAGACGTAAAGACACGCGGTTGCCGTGGATGCGGCCTGCACCCGCCATGGCCCAGCGCTTGAGCCACACGTTCGCCGACGTTTCCTGGAACCGTTGCGCGAACTCGATTGCCACCCGCTCCTCGCCGTCCGGACCCGCGAGCGTGCCGCGCCAATAACCCGCGACCCGCGCCGGCACGATCCACAGATACACCGTGCTCTGTTCCATGGGCCACACCGTTTTTCCGGGCGTCGGAATCACCTGTTTGCCGTCGGGCTTCCAATCACCCATGTCCCAATCGTGCGACACGATGCGCGTGCCGGGCCGCAGCTCGAACAGGATCGTCGGACGGAGGTCCTGGTTGACTTCCGGCAGCAGGTACATGGTCAGGACCGTGGCGTCGCGAAAGTCCGAAGCGAAAAGGTCCTGCTTGAGGAACTTCACCTTGTCCGATACGCCTTCGCGCGCCGCGTTCTCCCGGCTCCGCGCGACGAGCTCCCCGTCGAGCTCGATGCCCACCCCGCGCGTGCCGAACCGCTTTGCGGCCGTGATGACGATGCGTCCGTCGCCCGAGCCGAGGTCGATCAGATGATCCCGGGCGCCTACCCCGGCAATGGACAGCATGGCGTCGACGACGGCGTTCGGCGTCGTCACGTAGGGTATCTCGTCCGCATGCGCCGGCGCCGGCGCGCCGAGCGCCGCGAACAGCAGGAGCACGATGGAAACCGCCGTCGCGCGTCGGATCATCTCCACCCCCTCCTGGAATCGTTCATACGCCCTGGAATCCTTGCTCCCGCAGCCGGGCGGCGAGTGCCTCCCCATGGGCCCGGTCGCGCGTCTCCAGCAGCAGGGCGACGGTCGAATACCCCGGCGGGCAGTCTTGCGGGAGCCGGTCGTGCTCGATGCTCACGACGTTGGACCGCTCCCGGGCGATCGCTGCGAGCAGGGCGGCCAGGGAACCGGGCAGGTCGGGGATGAGGAACCGCAGGCGGACGAGCCGCCCCGAGCGGAACAGGCCCCGCTCGGTGATCTGGGCAAGGAAATTGACGTCGATGTTCCCCCCCGAGAGCACCATCACGGCGGGGAAGCCGGTCGGCGGCCGTTTGTAGAGCAGGGCGGCCAGCGGGGCCGCGCCTGCGCCCTCCAGCGTGGTCTTCATCTCCTCGAGTGCGTACAGGATGGCCGCGGCGATCTCCTCGTCGTCCACGGTGACGACGTCGTCCACCCACCGCCAGGCCGCCTCGAAGGTCCGGTCGCTCATGGACTTGACCGCGATGCCGTCCGCGATCGTTCTCGTTTCGCGGCACGCCACTGGCCGCTCGGCCGCAAGCGACGGCCGGAGCGACGAGGCCCCCTCCGCCTGTACGGCGATGAGCTCCGTATCCGGGTATGCCTCCTTGACCGCCGCACCGATTCCGGCGAGCAGGCCGCCGCCGCCCACGGGGACGTACACCGCCCCCGGAGGACCGATCTCCTCGACGATTTCGAGTCCCAGCGTGCCCTGTCCCGAGATCACCATCGGGTCGTCGAAAGGATGGACCATCACGAGGCCCGACTCCCCGGCCAGGGTTGCGGCATACAGGGCCGCTTCGTCGAACGTTTCCCCGTGCTGGATGATCCGCGCGTATTCCCCCCCTTCGCGTTGCGCGGCGGTGATCTTGGACACCGGGGCCCACACGGGCATTACGAGGGTGGCGGGGATTTTCGCTTCGCTCGCCGCCCGGGCGACGCCGCGGGCGTGGTTCCCCGCGCTGGCCGCGATGACTCCGGAAACCCGCGCCCGGTCCAGGGAGAGCACCTTGTTGGCGGCCCCCCGGATCTTGAACGACCCGGAGTTCTGGAGGTTCTCCAACTTGGAGAAGACCCGGCCGCCGAACCGCCGGGACAGCGGAACCTCCTCGACCAGCGGGGTGGGGTATGCCAGCCGGTAGACCCGCCC
>JAJZRM010000042.1 GCA_021802685.1 Deltaproteobacteria bacterium
GCGAAATAACCCGAAGGGATGGAGGATCGAGTATCGACCCGGTTTACGTGAAGAAGTTCCTTGAGATGATCGATGAGGCGAGCCATGAAAAAGATTGAGTACCCCTTCACGATCCGTCGTCTCTCGAATTCCGAAGGAGGCGGTGGAGAATGGCGCGGACGCGCTGCGCTCGTGGCTGGCCACCGCGAAAGATTTCAACGATACGGTTCCCGCCCCCTCCTCGGGGTTGAGCGGAAAATGGGTCCAACGGGTTCCCAAGAGCCTTCACGCCAGGCTTGCCGCCAAGGCGGAAAAGGAAGGGATTAGCCTCAAAGTTGAAGCTCCCCCCCGTCTTGCTGGTCTAAAATCGGGGGGGCAGGTCGCGTACAATAGCTTTTTACGCCGCAAGCGGCATTTGAATATGAGGGGCGGTCGGACGCAATGAAAGTAAGTGTGCTGATGAAGACCTATAACCACGAGAGATTCATCAAGCAGGCGATCGAAAGCGCCTTGATGCAGACGACGGACTTCCCTTACAAGATTGTAATTGGAGAGGACTGTTCCACCGACGGAACGAGAAACATAGTCGTCGAATACCAAAAGAAATATCCGGACAAGATCGTTCTCCTATTGTATGACGAAAATGTCGGCATGAGGAGGAATTATATTCGATTGCTGCAGTTGTGCTCCGGCGAATACATCGCGGAACTCGAAGGGGACGACTTTTGGACTTCGCCGCACAAACTGCAGAAGCAGGTCGACTTCCTGGACGCGCACCCCGATTTCGCCATCTGCTTCCATCCGGTCCGGATGTTCCACGAGGGGACGGACGAAGAGTGGGAGATCTTCCCCCAGGGCGTCAAGGAAGTGTCGGTCCTTGAGGATCTCTTCGAATACAACTTCATTCCCACCTGTTCCGTCATGTACCGCTCGGGACGGATCCGGGAGTTCCCCGGCTGGTTCCACGAACTGAAGATGGGCGACTGGACCGTGCATCTGCTGAACGCCCGACACGGAAAAATCCAGTTCCTCGACTAAATCATGGGGTGCTACCGCGTGCATCCCGGCGGGGCCTGGTCCGGGCTCGACCGGACCTCGAGACTGGAGGAGAACGTCAAGGCGTACCGGACCTACGATGCGTACTTCCGGGGCAGGTACCGAAAGATCATCCGGAGACGGCTGCTGGATCATTACCTGGAGTTGTCGGGGCTGTTCGAGGAGATCGGCGATTTCGAATCGGCGAAGCGGTATTGGAACCAGAGCCTGGCGTCCGCATTCTCGTCCGGGGGCGACCGCCGGGCCGCGATCTGCAAAGGGTGGCTCCGTTCGCATTTTCCTTCGCTGGCGGAACGTTTCCGGAAAAGGACGCGTATAGTGGACGACAAGGGGCGCCTGCCGCCCGGAAACGCCGGCACGCCTCGGGGGAACGCATGAAGCACGGCGACGACATCTTTCTCCAGGTACCCTCCGGCGGCCTGAACGAGCCGTGGACGGGCCGCAGGTGGGACCGGGCGGAGGTGACGCGACAGTTCGACGCGCGGGTCCGCCACTTGGCGTCCCGGGGCCTGTCCGTTTCCGACGTCGTCTTTCTCCACCACGGGAACACGCCGGAGTTTTTCGTCGACCTGCTGGCGGTCTGGCGTCTCGGCGGCTGCGCGGTCCCGATCGATCCGCGGCTCACGGCGTTCGAGGTGGCGACGCTGGCGCGCACGGCGAAGCCCCGTTTCGCCGTCGGGTGCGGGAACGTGGACGAATCGAAGGCGGCCGCCCTCTCCGGGATCGGGGTCCGGCTCCTGGACAGCCGGGAAGCCATCCGGGCCGGCGTGGCCGCGGGACCGCTCCCTTCCGCCGGCGGAGCGCCGGCGCCTGACGCGCCGGCGTTGATCCTGTTCACGTCCGGTTCGACCGGCGACCCGAAAGGCGTGGTGCACACCCGCCGGACCCTTCGGGCTCGATGGGCCGGCCTGCGGAGCGCCTTGGATCTCGAGCCGTTCCGCCGGACGTTGTGCCTCCTTCCGACGCACTTCGGGCACGGCCTGATCTGCAACTGCCTGTTCCCTTGGCTTTCCGGCCAGGAGCTGTTCATCCTGCCCCCCTTCAAACCGGAGGTGATCCTCCAGCTCGGGAATCTCCTGGACGAGAACGGGATCACGTTCCTGTCCTCCGTCCCGACGGTTTGGCGCCTCGCGCTGAAAACGGCCAGGCCGCCGCGGAAGCGCCCGCTGAAGCGGGTCTTCTGCGGCTCGGCCCCGCTCTCCGCATACCTGTGGAAGCAGATCCGGGACTGGACCGGGACGCCGGAGGTCTTCAACGCCTACGGGATCACGGAAACCGGGAGCTGGGTCGCCGGAACCACGGTGCCCGGTTTCGCGCCGGAGGACGGGTTGATCGGGGAGCCGTGGGGGGCGGAGATCCGCATCCTGAAGAACTCGATGGACGACTTCCGGCCCGACGCGATGCGCGACTGCCCGCCGGGGGAGCCGGGATACGTCTGGATTCGCACCCCGGCGTTGATGGACGGCTACTTCGGGCGGGACGACCTGACCCGGGCCGTGGTCCGCGACGGCTGGTTCCTCCCCGGCGACATCGGCATGACCGACGGGCGCGGCTGGCTGTACCTGCGGGGGCGGGAGGGCGACGAGATCAACAAGGGCGGGATGAAGATCGCCCCGGCGGACATCGACGCTGTCGCGGAGCGGTCCGGGAAGACGCTCGACGTCTGCACGTTCGGTTTCGAGGACCCCCTGCTGGGGGAAAACGTGGGAATCGCCTTCGTCCTGGAAGCGGCGGACGACGACAACCTGCGGTTCGTCGTGAACCACCTGCGGCGGAACCTGGGGAAGCATCACCTCCCCCAGCGCTGGTACGTTCTCGACGAGATCCCCCGCACCTCCCGCGGGAAAGTGAACCGTTCCCTGGTGGCGCAACGATGCTCCGGCCTCGCGCCGGTGGACTTGAGGAGGCTCCTGCGTTGAGCGGAGACGACGCGATGACGGATCGCTCCGCCGGGAACGGGAGCGACGTGCGGGAACGGCTTGTGCGGCTCCTCGAAGAGCACCGCGTGGATTTCGACTTCGACCTCGGCGACGACGCGTCCCTGATCCGTTCGGGATTCATCGACTCCGTCGGGTTGTACAACCTGGCGTTGTGGATCGAGAACGAGGTGGGTTCCGAGATCGACCTGGCGGCGTTCGACGCCACGAGCCGGTGGGACACGGTCGCGGACATCCTGCGGTTTATCGGGAAATTCCGCGAATAGCCGCCGTTTCCTCGTTTTTCCCGATCACCTTGGAAGGCGATCCCACGGCGACCACGCCGTCCGGCAGGTCCCGGGTCACCAGCGACCCCGCCCCCACCACCGAGCCGTCGCCGACGTAGACGCGGTCCAGGACGCACGCCCCCATCCCCACCGAACACATGCTCCCGATCCGGGCGCTTCCCGCGATGGCGGCCGACGGCCCGATCCGCGTGAACTTGCCGACCACGGCGTCGTGGCCGATGGACGCCGCCCGGTTCACGACACAGTGATCGTCGAGCCGGGCGTTGGGGCCGACCGCGACGTGCGTGTTGACGACGACGCCTTCCCCGATCCGCACGTTGGAGCCGAAGACCGCCGAGGGGTGGACCAGCCGGTCGAATCGGATCCCGCACTTTTCCTTTAGTTGATGCACCAGGTCCCGCTTCTTTACGGCGGTGAAACCCAACACGTACTTGCAACCATTCTCCGGCTTGAAATCGTCCGACAGCGGGGCAATTCGTACGGGATACCCCAGCAGTTCCACCCGTTTTGCCACGGACAGCACCCGGTCGTCGTTGACCTCATTCATGTTTTGGAAAATCGCGTGGACAATACCTTTGTTCGCATGGATCAAGTCGAACACGTCGCTCAGAAAAGAGCTGGTTCCGAGGACAACGTACTTCGTCATGGAATCCTCTCCGGTACATTCGGGAAACCGGCGTCCCGATGGGTCATGATCCGGGAAACGCCGAACCCTGTCAAGTCGGTGTCCCGGATCCCGGAACGATTCCGATGGCGCTTTGAAATCCCGTTGCGTATGCGCATGAAACCCAAGGAGGCCCGTCACCTCTCTTGGACTACGCGATTACGGCCCTCGCTCTTGGCCCGATACAACGCCGCGTCCGCCGCGGCCAATAACTTGTCCACCGTGTCATCACCGGCCGCACTTGCCACGCCGATGCTCACCGTCACGGAAAGCGCACCCGATCTTGTCGTCAATTTATTTCCGGCAATGTTGCCGCACATCCGCCCGAACAGGGGTGTACATTCCACCCCTGCTTTCGCCGGCATGATCACCAGGAACTCCTCCCCCCCTATTCGCCCCACGGAATCGTACTCACGTATGCTTTTTGTCATTATCCGCGAGAGCTCGCAAAGCACGTCATCTCCGGTCTGGTGTCCGTAGGTGTCGTTAATCCGTTTGAAATGGTCTATGTCGCATACCCCCACGGCAAGCGAGTCCCCCTGGCGCCTGGCGCGCGCGAACTCCTCGCGCAGCCGGTCGAGAATGGCCCTGCGGTTCAGCATGCCCGTCAAGGGATCGTGGGTGGCCTGGTGAGCCAAGGCTTCCCGGCTTTCGACAAGCGCGGCCTGCATTTCGACCATGCGCCGGCCGACCTCGATGCGGGCGCGAAGTTCTCCCTGATCGAACGGCTTGGTCAGGTAATCGTTCGCCCCCACGTCCAGGCCGGCGATGATGTCGACCTTCTCGTCCCTGGAGGTCAGCAGAATAATGTAAGGCGGCCGATCGGTTTGCATGGTGCGAAGCCGGCGCACCACTTCCACGCCGTCCATTTCCGGCATCATCCAGTCGAGAACGGCCAGTGCGGGAGCGTCGGGTTTCCGAAGCGTATCCCACGCCTCGGCGCCGTTTTCAGTGACCACCACCTCGTGGCCGCTCTTTTTCAACACGGCCGCCAGCATCGTGCGGGAAGTGAAATCGTCCTCAGCGATCAGGATGCGCATGGGAACATTCTCCCTGCCGTCAGAGTTCTTTCGCCATCTCCCGCTTTAACCGGTCGAACTCCGCTTCCAGCCTTGTCATTCGGGCCCTGGCGCCGTCCATGTCTCCGGCCCTGGCCGTTTTCTCGAGCTCGATGGCCACCTCACGCAAGCGTTCCCCTCCGACGCTGGCAGCCGCCCCCTTGATGTTATGCGCCTGGCGCTCACCCCCAGGAGCGTCACCCGCATTTAGATATTCCCGCAGCACCTCGATCTGCCGGGGGATGTCCGACAGGAATCCTTCGGCCACCGTGCGCGCCAGCTCCAAGTCATCCATCAGCCGGGCCATCATGCTCGTCCGATCGAAGACCGGTAAATCCGATTCCTTTGAGGCTGCCGCATCGATAACTTTCAGTGCGCCCGGCGCTTGCTTTCGCGCCTCGGCGGTCTCCCCGGGAAGCCACTTCTCCAGGACTTCCGCCAGGGCATGCGGCGACACCGGCTTGGACACATAGTCGTCCATGCCGGCTTCCAGGCATCTTTCCCGGTCTCCCCGCATGGCGTGGGCGGTCATGGCGATGATGGGAATCCGGTGATTCCGGACGGCGGACCGGGGATCGCGGATCGCGCTCGTTGCCTTCAGGCCATCCATCACCGGCATCTGCACATCCATGAGGACCAGATCGTAAGGGGCGGCCTCAAGGGCCTTGACGGCATTCGCACCGTTGGAAACCGCATCAGCCGTCAGGCCGAATCTCTTCAGGATCCCCTGCACCACCTGCTGGTTGGTGACGTTGTCCTCGGCCAGCAGGATGCGCGCCGTTCGGCCTGAAAACAGGTTCAGCGTCTCGCGGGCCATGTGGCGTGTGACAATGGGCCGCGGCGCCGTTTCGGTCCCTTTCCAGTCCATCAACGCCAGCGTCAGGACGGCTTTCAGCTCCTGGTGCCTTATGGGCTTTGTCGCATAGGCCGCGAAACCGGCCTCCTGGAAGCGCCGGGCGTCGCCCCGCGTCCCCATGGAAGTCATCATCACCATCCGGAGGCCGGCCAGCCGCTCGTCCGCCTTGATGGCCCTTCCCAGGGCCATGCCGTCCATTCCCGGCATTTGCATATCGATCAAGGCGATGCGAAACGGGTCGTTCGCGGCCAGCGCCTGATCGAGAGCCTTGAGCGCATCGGGGCCGTCCTGCGCTGGAGACGCGCGCATGCCCCACGAGGCCAAGCGTGTTGTCAGGATCTCGCGGCTGGCGGCGTTGTCGTCCACGACCAGCGCGCGCACGCGGGCCAGGTCGGCGGGAGGGATGCTTTCCGCCTGCGCACCCTGCGGTTGCCTGCCCAGGCGCGCGGTGAACCAGAATTCCGATCCCTTGCCGTATTCGCTCTCCACCCCGATCCCGCCGCCCATCAGCTCGACCAGTTGCTTCGATATGGCCAATCCCAGCCCGGTGCCGCCGTATTTCCTCGTGGTCGACGCATCCACCTGGCTGAATTTTTCGAAAACCATGCCGATCTTGTTTGCAGGAATACCGATGCCCGTATCGCGCACCGAGAAGCGCAGGAGAGCATCGGCCTCATTCTCATCCGCCATCGAGACGCGCACGGCCACCTCGCCGGTCGAGGTGAACTTGACGGCGTTGCCCGCCAGGTTGTTCAGTACCTGGCGCAGGCGGCCCGGATCGCCCCGTAACCGCGTCGGTACGCGCGGATCGACATCGTAGAGCAGCTCGAGCCCTTTCTCGTGAGCACGCACGGCCAGCGAGGCGGCAAAATCTTCCAGCAGGCTCGTGAGATCGAAGTCCAGAACCTCCAGTTCGACTTTTCCCGCCTCGATCTTGGAAAAATCGAGGATGTCGTTGACCACACCGAGCAGCGATTCTCCGCTTGCGCGCACGATTTCGGCATAGCGCCGCTGCTCGCCGTTCAATTCCGTGTCGAGGAGCAGGCCGGTCATGCCGATCACCCCGTTCATGGGAGTGCGGATCTCGTGGCTCATGTTGGCAAGGAACTCGCTTTTGGCGATGTTGGCCTGCTCGGCCTCCGCCGCCAGCCGGCTCGCCCGTGCAGTGGCCTCCTCGAGATGGCGGTTGGTCTCCAGCAGCTCCGCCTCCGCGCGCTTGCGGTTCTCCACATCATCGATGACCCAGATGGAACCTCGATCCAGGTTCGACGGATCCATGGCCTTGCCAGACAATACGCACCATACGGGGGAGCCATCCTTGCGGCGCAACCGGTATTCGATCTGGAACTGCTCCGACTGGGCAAGTTTCGAGAAATACATCTCCCCGAACTTCTCGTATCTCTCTTCGTCCAGGTGCAGGCGTCGCGTGCTCATGCCGGCCATTTCCTCCGGAGAGTCGTATCCGAGGATTTCGGCCATGCGATTATTGCAGCGGGCGACGATCCGATCTTTCCGCAACAGCAAGATGCCGACATAGGTGTTGTCGAATATGTATTCGAACTCCCTCCTGGTTTCCGTCAGGACCTGCCCGGCGAGTTTGCGCTCGGTGATGTCGGTGTCGGATCCGCGGTATCCCTTGATGATGCCGTTACCGTCCAGAGAGGGAATCCCGCTGGTCGACACCCAGATCTGCCGCCCGTCCTTGGTTTGAAGGACGTTCTCCAAGTCGCGGATGGGCTCTCCGCCGGTGAACGTTTCGAACCCCACCGCCCCGAACGCCTTGCATCCTTCCGCCGTGCGGAGGTCGTTGAAGTGTTTCTTGCCGACGATTTCCTCTGGTCCATAGCCCATGACCGCCATCGAAACGACACTGATGTAGGTGTAAAGTCCCTCGGCATCGATTTCCCAGTGCACCGTCCGGCTCTGTTCGGCCAACCGGTGGAAGAGGGCATTGACCGACTTGATGCTGTCTTGCGAAAGGACCAGTTCCCTGTTCTTGCGCGACATGATGACAATCGAAGCCGCCACAACCGAGAAAAGCGACACCGCCAAGGCGATCGATATGCCGACAATCCAGGAACTGTATTGTTCATAAAAACCGAGGCGTGGATGAAGCAAAACGGCCTTGGAGCGAAGGTCATGGGGCAAATCGATACCGTATTTCTGCAGGCTCCTGTCATCGAAAATCAACTCATTGGGACTTTCGAGGATCGGCGGCAGTTCGGCCATCGGCGTGCCGCGCAGATGGGCCAATAATAATCGCGCCGCATCCATGCCCTGTTTCCGGCCGCTCGTCACAAAGCCGCCCAGCACACCTTCGATGATATATACATCCTCCATGCTGATGAGGACGCGCCCCGTCCGCACGAGGCTCTTCATGATTTCGCGCAGGGGAAGAACCTGGTCGTTTTCATCGGTTATGCCCCCCAGGGTGGTCAGGAAGACATATTTCCCCGGCAGACCGCGCAGCCGCGCCAGGAGACGATCCAGTTTATTCTCGGAGATGAACGTCGCGCGGAGACGGTATGGGATCAACTCACTGCGCAATTCTCTCTCGATTGCCCGGTAAGTGTTGCTGTCGTCACCGATGAAAAGAAAGTCGTTGGCATCCTTGTCCACCCGGAGCAGCCACTCGATGTTGGGCCGGAACTCCTTGCGCTCGAAAACCCCGGTATAAAGGGTGGGATCGAGACTGCTTCGCACTCCGAAGTCGTTCACGCCGGAAAAGAAAACGGGAACGCCGGGGAAGGAGCGGGACAGGTGATCGCGGACAAACAACAGGGCGCTGTCGTCCGTGAGATAGATCGCCGCCAGTTTGCTGTTTGCGTACTTGATCCGTAAATGACGAGCCAACTCGTTCGCGTAAGCCCCGTCATAGGGTCGCCGTTTGGTATCCAGATACTCGGTGCTGAGAAGGAATTCCACCTGCGCATCGGCGGCGGCAAGCGTCTGGATGAAACCTTCGTGCTGGCCCCGGGTCCAAGGGTATTCCTGCGAATAGGAATGTAAGATCAAGATCTGTCTCGTGGGCGTTGCGTGCGATATTGCAGGCGCGAATAATACGAGCCCCAGGACCATGCAATGCACATGAAGTATTGAACGGAAGTGATCGGCGATGGGAACTTTCATCATGCAAATCCGATCCGTCCCGGCTGTCCCCGGAACGGGCGCCTGCAACGCAATCTTCGGTTCTTTTTATACCGTCCTTATGAAAAGATTATCATGAGAGTTCGACTCCGCTGACTATCCTGCAGGATTCCGCCGATTGCGATCCGAACAACTCAATAACCAATTGAGCAGAAAGGCTCAATGCGAGGCGGCTCATCTTCGCGATCCGCTCGTCAGGTCGATGCTTACAAGGGGGGACCGGATGGCCCCTTTCCTATCGCTCCCGCCGAAACATTTTCGGCATCGGTGTGATCCTACGCGTTAAGCCCTTGTGAGTGCTCTGCCCGCGTCCTCTTTCGGGGGGGCTCGCTTATTCGGTTGACTTGGCGGGAAGTTGGGGCGGGCGGAAGAGAGAACCGTTTCGACCGGCTCGGGGAACTATCCTGGTGACGACACCGGGAAGGATTTGAAAATTGAGGATCACGCGTGATCGTTGCGGCTGGGGGCGTGGGTTGGCGGTGATCGTTTCCCTTACGCTGTGCGGCGCTATCGCCGCTCCGTCGTACGGGCAATCACCGGCAAAAAAGGCAGGCGCGGCGAAGGCTCCGGCCAAAACCGGAGAGCGGCCGAAGTTCAAAGCCATCTGGGAACCGGTGAACGTACCGGAAGACATCGAGCTGAAGTCTGTCCATTTCGTGAGTGCGGAGGAAGGATGGGTAGCCGGCGGGAAGAACGTGATGCAAGGCGGTGTGATCTATCATACGAAGGACGGCGGCAAAACGTGGGAACTGCAAATCGGCGACCCGGCCTCGAGCGACCGCGGCTTCGACGATCTGCGCTTTGTGGATGCGACGCACGGCTTTGCGGTGCAAGGCTCACCCGGCGCAACCCATAATCTGTTCGCCACCAGCGACGGCCAGACCTGGATTCCTTCCGGTACGGTGCCGGAGCACCGGTACGACTACTTTTTCACCACGCCCGCCACCGGATTTGTCGCCGATTGGGCCCATAGGATCCTTCGTACCGATGACGGCGGCAAAACGTGGCGGCCGGTCTACACGTGCAAGATCAAAACGGAAATCGGCGGGCTCACGCGTGAGGCCGATTGCTACATGCACAGTATTCATTTCCCTGATTCCGGTGTCGGATACGCGATTGGCGGCCCGCTGCCGCAGAATTCCGGAAACGTGCTGGCCAAAACCGAAGACGGGGGCGCCACGTGGATCGACTGGGTGGTGTTGCCCGGCGAGTCGGCAAGCGAAAGCTCCCTCCGGTTTTTGGACGCAAAGACCGGCGTGTTCCGCGCCAAGGACGGAAAAATGTTCCGCACCACCGATGGCGGTAAAACGTGGACCGGTGTCAGCGGCCAAGCCGCGCTCAAATCGGGGCTTTCCTTCGCTGATGCCGAAGTGGGTTGGATGATCCACTACCGCAGAATGACGTACACCGCGAACGGAGGGAAGAGTTGGCTCTCGCGGGAAGTCGCGTTTCCCGCGATGGTTGAGGATTCCAGCCTCCCGGCACGAGACCGAGGGTACGCCGTGGGCAATCACGGGATGGTGTATCGCTACCGCATCGTACCGATCGATTTCACGGCAAAAGGGATGCTCGCAGCGCCGTCGTTAGGGACA
The DNA here is from genome assembly GCA_021802685.1 of Deltaproteobacteria bacterium. Classification (GTDB taxonomy): domain Bacteria; phylum Desulfobacterota; class Deferrimicrobia; order Deferrimicrobiales; family Deferrimicrobiaceae; genus UBA2219. Next base: position 10,577 of record JAJZRM010000042.1, read on the forward strand.
AAGTAGAGGACCAATTCCCCGAGTCGAGGAATAACTCAAATCGCAGGAATTCCACACCGACGAAAAAGCCGCCGGGACGCACGCCCCGGCGGCCGTTATTACGCCCATCCTTGCGCCTGGCGGTTTGAGATCACGCAAGGTCGAAGCGATCGAGGTTCATCACCTTGGTCCAAGCAACGACAAAGTCCTGGACAAGCTTCGCCTGCGCGTCCGAACTTCCATAGACTTCCGCCAGGGCCCGGAGCTGGGAGTTTGAACCGAAGACGAGATCGACCCGCGTGCCGGTCCACTTGAGTTCGCCCGTTGCGCGGTCGCGCCCTTCGAACACATCCTTGGCGTCCGATACCGCCTTCCACTCCGTGCCCATGTCGAGCAGGTTCACGAAGAAGTCGTTGGTCAGCGCCTCCGGCCGCTTGGTGAAGACGCCGTGTCGGGACTGTCCGAAGTTGGCGTTCAGGACGCGCATGCCGCCGACGAGCGCCGTCATCTCAGGGGCGGTCAGCGTCAGCAATTGCGCCTTGTCAATCAGCAATGTCTCGGCCGATACGGTGTATTTGCCCTTGAGGTAGTTGCGGAAGCCGTCGGCGATCGGTTCGAGCACGGCGAAGGAGACCGGATCGGTTTGTTCCTGCGAGGCATCCATGCGCCCCGGCGTGAAGGGAACCTTCACATCGTGACCGGCCTTCTTCGCGGCTTGCTCGACGCCTGCGCAACCCGCCAGAACGATCAGGTCGGCAAGCGAGACCTTCTTGCCGCCGGAGGCCGCGCTGTTGAACTTGCTCTGAATCCCTTCGAGGGTTTTCAGCACCTTCGCCAGTTCGGCCGGCTGGTTGACTTCCCAACCCTTCTGCGGCGCGAGGCGAATACGCGCGCCGTTCGCACCGCCGCGCTTGTCGGAGCCGCGGAAGGTGGACGCCGACGCCCAAGCGGTCGACACCAGCTGGGAGACGGACAGCCCCGAAGCCAGGATCTTGCCCTTGAGGGAGGCAACGTCCTGTTCACCAATCAACTTGTGATCGACCGCGGGGATGGGGTCTTGCCAGATGAGCTCTTCGGCGGGAACCTCCGGGCCGAGATAGCGTGCGCGCGGACCCATATCGCGGTGCGTCAGTTTGAACCACGCCCGGGCGAACGCGTCCGCGAACCGGTCCGGGTTCTCGTAGAAGCGCCTCGAGATCTTTCCGTAGACGGGGTCGAACCGCAAGGAGAGGTCCGTGGTCAGCATGGCCGGCGCGTGACGCTTGGCCGGGTCATGGGCATCCGGAACCGCGCCGGCGCCTGCCCCACCCTTCGGTTTCCA
>JAJZRM010000043.1 GCA_021802685.1 Deltaproteobacteria bacterium
CAAGTCTGGACGGGTCTCACCGGAGCATCCACGCGTCACCATCCGGCACCCTTCCCGCTGGAACTCGCTGAGCGCCTGATTCGGATGTTTTCCTTCGTTGGTGACACTGTTCTCGATCCTTTCATGGGCACGGGGACGACGAACGTCGCCGCGGCGAAGTGGGGCCGTAACAGCATAGGTGTCGAGGTCGACCCGAAATATTTCGACATGGCTTGTCATCGGTTTACCCGCGAGACCCATGGCCTTTTCGGGAAAGCCACATTCCGAGCGGTGAAAAGGTAAGGAGTGTGGACCAGAAAACATTAGACAAAAAAATCCGCGAAGCCGTCCGGAAATACTGGCACACACGCCAGAGCCAGCACGAGCGCCAAGGCACCGCCAACGGGTCCAAGGATGCCGGGAATCGCGCCGCAGTGACAGGCGGAGCGCATATCGACGGATTCATTGCCCTCTTGAAGGATCTTCTGAACGAATCCGGCCTGAAGGACGCGGAGGTTGTTGTCGCGAGGAGAAGCGCCATCCTTCCCGGTTATTTCCGTCCGACCAAACAGTGGGATCTCCTCGCCATCTCGGGCAAGAATCTGATCGGGATCGTGGAATTCAAGTCGCAAGTCGGCCCATCTTTCGGGAACAACTTCAACAACCGGGTGGAAGAAGCGCTCGGAAACGCCACCGACCTGTGGAATGCGTTCCGGGAAGGGGCATTTCGGCCTTCGGAACGCCCTTGGCTCGGGTATTTCATGCTCTTAGAAGACTGCCCAGCGTCTGTCTCTTCCGTGAGAGTTGACGAGCCACACTTTCCGGTCCTCGATGTATTCCGAAACACTTCCTATACCGACAGATACCGGATCTTCTGTGAGCGCCTTGTCCTCGAACGCCTCTACGATGCCGCCTGCTTCATGACATCCAACCAGGAGGGGGCAGCACTCGGAAACTACTCGGAGCCCTCAGCGGAGTTGGGTTTCCGTGTCTTTGCCGCATCCCTGATGGGCAGAGCCGTCGCGTTCGCCAAGATGCGCAGAGAGTAGTCTCTTCGATGGCCGGAGATGGGTGGAGGACCTGCCGATGATCATCTCGGCGAGCAGGCGTACGGATATCCCCGCCTTCTACTCCGCCTGGTTGATGAACAGGATCCGGGCCGGTTTCTGCATCGTCCCCAATCCGTTCAACGCCAGGCAGATCCGCCGGATCTCGCTCGCCCCGGAAGATGTCGATGCCTTCGTTTTCTGGTCGAAGAACCCGAGGCCCATGCTCGAACTCCTTCCCGAGTTGAACGACAGGGGCTTCGTATACTGCTTCCTGTTCACATTGAACCATTACCCGCGCGCCTTCGAGCCGTTCGTTCCCGACGTCGAGCGCAGGCTGGAAACGTTCCTCGAACTGTCGCGGCGACTGGGTCCGGACAGGGTAGTCTGGCGCTATGATCCGATCATTCTCACCCGGGCGACGAACCATGAATTCCACGCCGCCGCCTTCGAGCGATTGGCCGCTTCGTTGCGGGGAGCGACCCGCCGCGTGATCGTCAGCCTGGTGGACCGTTACCGCAAGACCGACATCCGCATGTCCGGTTGGAAGGATACCGACCTGGAAATGGACTTCGACTTGTCCGGGAGCCCGGAAACTGTGCAGTTGATGTCCCATATCGGCCGGGCGGCGCGGGCCGCCGGCATGGCGCCGTTTACGTGCTCGGAGGAGAACGATTTCTTCCTTGCCGGAGTGCGTCCGGGCGGTTGCATCGACCAGGACCTGATCCGATCGCTCGGGGCCCGCGTGCCCGAGGGGAAAGACCCCGGGCAACGTGCCGCCTGCCGTTGTGTGAACAGCCGGGATATCGGCAGCTACGACACGTGTCTTCACGGTTGTCCTTACTGCTACGCCACGAAGGGCCATCGGACTGCGCTGCAACGGCACGCCCGGCATGACCCGGACTCGCCGGTTCTTATCGGCCTTGCCGCTGATCAGGAAGAGGTTTCCGGGACCGCGAACCCCTCGATATTCAAATGTTCATGAGCGAACCGGGCGATCTCCCGTTCTGCGAGGCTGGAGATCCTGCCGACCTCCTTCAAGGTGGGATTCACCCTCTCGAAGCGCTCCCTTTTTCGGTAATAATGCTTGTGAAGGGGCGTTTCGGCCTGCATCGACAGCGTGCAGCCGCCCATCTTCCGCCACTCCGACCACCGGATTTCTCCGGCGGACTCCGACAGTATGAACACCATGTTGTATTCCTCCCGCGGATTCATCGGTTGCGCGGGGAAAAACTTTAGCCGTTCCGCAGGATCCGCCCCCGGTTGTGAGAGAATCGGAACATTCCAGCGACGGGAGCGCGTGAATGGGCGTGCAGTTCGTTTACACGATGAAGGGGCTCGGCAAGGTCTACGGCCAGAAGCGGAAAGTCCTCGAGGAGATCTGGCTGTCGTTCCTGCCGGGGGCGAAGATCGGCGTGCTGGGGTTGAACGGTTCCGGGAAATCGACTCTCCTTCGGATCATGGCGGGGGAGGACACCGAGTACCTCGGCGAGGCGGGGCCCGCGCACGGGATCACCGTCGGGTATCTTCCGCAGGAACCGCGGCTCGACCCCGGGCGGACGGTGGCGCAGTCGGTGGAGGAGGGGGTCGCGGAGGTCCGCGCGCTGCTGACCGCGTTCGAGGCGGTCAGCGCGAAGTTCGCCGAGCCGATGGATGACGACGCGATGGAGAAACTCCTCGCCGAGCAGGCCCGGCTGCAGGACGCCATCGACGCGTCGGACGCGTGGGAACTGGACCGGAAGCTCGAGATCGCGATGGACGCCCTCCGCCTCCCCCCCGGCGACATGCCGGTGGAACCGCTCTCGGGGGGCGAAAAGCGGCGCGTGGCGCTCTGCCGGCTCCTCCTGCGCCAACCGGACCTGCTGCTGCTCGACGAGCCGACCAACCACCTCGACGCCGAGTCGGTCGCCTGGCTGGAGCGCCACCTCGCCGAATACCCCGGCACCGTGGTCGCGGTCACCCACGACCGGTATTTCCTCGACAACGTCGCTGGGTGGATCCTCGAGCTGGACCGCGGGCGCGGCATCCCGTGGGAGGGGAACTACTCCTCGTGGCTCGACCAGAAGAGGGCGCGCCTCGAGCAGGAGGAGAAGCAGGCGACCGCCAGGCGAAAGACGCTGGAGCGGGAGCTCGAATGGATCCGGATGGCCCCCAGGGCTCGGCACGCGAAGGGGAAAGCGCGCATCAACGATTACGAGAAGCTGCTCGGGCAGGATACCCTGGACCGGGTCGAGGCGGGGGCCATTTCCATCCCGCCCGGACCGCGCCTGGGCGACCTGGTCGTCGAGGCGGCCGGGATATCCAAGTCGTACGGCGAACGGCTCCTGTTCGAGAACATGACGTTCCGCCTGCCGCGCGGCGGCATCGTGGGCGTCATCGGCCCCAACGGCGCCGGGAAATCGACCCTCCTTCGGATCCTCACCGGGCAGGAGGAACCGGATGCCGGGGAGCTCAAGATCGGGCAGTCCGTCCGGATCGCCCATGTCGACCAGTCGCGCGACGCTCTCGATCCGGGAAAAAGCGTCTGGGAAGAGATCTCCGGAGGGGCGGACACGCTCGATCTCGGAAAGCGGAAGGTTCCGTCACGCGCCTACGCCGCCGCCTTCAACTTCAAGGGACCCGATCAGCAGAAGAAGGTGGGGGAACTCTCCGGCGGCGAGCGGAACCGCGTGCACCTGGCGAAGCTGCTCAAAAGCAGCGGTAACCTCATCCTCCTCGACGAACCGACCAACGACCTGGACGTCGATACGCTCCGATCCCTCGAAGAGGCGCTCCTCGATTTCGCGGGATGCGCGGTGGTGGTGTCCCACGACCGATGGTTCCTCGACCGGATCGCCACCCACATTCTCGCGTTCGAGGGGGAATCCTCGGCCGCTTGGTTCGAGGGGAACTACCAGGAGTACGAAGCCGACCGGAAGAAGCGGCTGGGCGTCGAGGCGGACCGCCCGCACCGGATCCGCTATAAGAAGCTTGCACGGTAGGTGCGAGCGTTATCGGCCGCCGCCTTGCCTTATCGCTCCGTGCGGCGGCTCTGCCCCCCGCTCCATTTCGACTCTTTCCGCGAACGGCCGGGACGGCCGGTGAAGGCGATCTTGGCCGCCCGGGAAAACGGTGCGTCCGGGTGGACCAGGGACAACGCCGGGACGCCGTGCGCGCGCCGCGGGTCGAGGTCCGTCGGCGGGCCGGGACGGTGGCCCGAGCGGTACGGATGCTCCGCCGCCACCGGAAGGTGTCTGCGGATGAGCCGTTCGATCCCGGCGAGGAAGGGGCGTTCCTCGAAGGAACAGAAGGACCACGCGATTCCGGAAGCGCCGGCACGGCCCGTGCGGCCGATCCGGTGGACGTAACTTTCCGGCTCGTTGGGAAGATCGAAGTTGATCACGTGGGACAGGTCGACGATGTCGAGGCCCCGGGCGGCGATATCCGTCGCCACAAGCACTCTTGTCAGGCCCCGCTTGAAGTTGCCGAGGGCTTTTTCGCGCGCGTTCTGCGTCTTGTTCCCGTGGCTCGCCTCCGCACGGACATTGTAGCGGGCGAGCTGCCTGGTGACGCCGTCGGCGCCGTGCTTGGTGCGGGTGAAGACCAGCGCGTTCTTGACGGATTCGCCCGCCAGGAGGTGCTTGAGCAGCTCGATCTTCTCGTGCTTCTCCACGTAGTGAATCCGCTGTTCCACGGCCTCCGCGGGCGTTGCCACCGGGGTCGCCGCCACCTTGACCGGGTTTCGCAGGATGGTGTCCGCGAGCCCCTGGATCTCCCGCGGCATCGTGGCCGAAAAGAACAAGGTCTGGCGCTTTGCGGGGATCCGGTCGATGATCCGCCGGATGTCCTGGATGAAGCCCATGTCGAGCATCCGGTCCGCCTCGTCCAGCACGAAGGTTTCCACGGTGCGCAGTTCGACGAGCCCCTGCGACATGAGGTCGAGCAGCCGTCCGGGCGTGGCCACGAGGATGTCGATCCCCCGCCGGAGCGCCTGCGCCTGCGGGCCCTGGTGGACGCCGCCGAAGACGACCGCATCCTTGATCCCCGTGTGTCTGCCGTACGCGCCGAAGCTCTCCGCGATCTGGGAGGCCAGTTCCCGCGTCGGCGTCAGCACGAGGACGCGGATGGGCCGCCGCCCGTTCCCTTTCCAGGGGGTTTCCTGGAGGCGGTGCAGGATCGGCAGGGCGAAGGCGGCCGTCTTTCCGGTGCCGGTCTGGGCGCACCCGAGGACGTCCTTCCCCTGGAGCACGAGGGGGATCGCCTTTTCCTGGATGGGGGTCGGGACGGCGTAGTTCTTCTCCGCGACGGCGCGGAGGATCTCGGGACGGAGCCCGAAGGTTTGAAACGACGAACTTTCTTTCGACGTGCTTTGCTGCTGCATTCTCTTCTCCTGACGTTTTTTCACCAAGCACAACCCCGGGGCGGGTGGAAGCCCGACCGATCTTCCGCATGGTGAATTCTTAGGAGAGAAAGGACCGTTTGGGAGAGGATTGCGTCTCGGGATATTTGATCTGACGGAAGCGTACCACTTTGCAGAAGGAACCGCAAGTATTCATCCGAATGTGTTTTTGCGATTTCCGTTGCGCCTACGCCGTCCTTCGTGGGGTGAACAGCGGCGAGCGGCCGACGAGCTGCGAGGCGAGGGCGGCCAGCTCCTCCCGCAGGTCGGGGTCCAGGGCCCGGATCCAGCGGGGGGGGATCGCTTCGAGGCCGTACCGCGCTCCCGCGATCGCGCCGGCGATGGCCCCCGTGGTGTCCGCGTCGTCTCCCCGGTTCACCGTCTTGACCAGGCACTCCTCGAAGCCGTTCGTCGAGAAAAAGGCGTCGAGGACCGTCCGGAGCGTATCGGCCACGTAGGCGGACGCCCCGCCGTCGTACCCGTCGAACCGGAACTCCGGATGCGCCGCGGCCAGATCGTCCGCGGCGTCGCGAAGGCCGCGGGAGGGGTCCTTCAGGATCGCCCGCTGGATCAGCTTCCCCACCGCGAAGCACGCCGCGTCGGAGAGCGGGTGGTTGTGGGTCAGGCGCGCCTGCTCGACGGCGAAACGGCCCAGCCGTTCCTCGTCCCCCAACGTGTACAGCGCCACCGGGGCCATCCGCATCGCCGCGCCGTTGCCGGCGTCCCACCGGTTCGGCGGGGTCTCCATCTGCCTCTTGGCGCGATAATCGCCGATTCCCCGCCGGCAAGTGGCGCCGACATCGACGGGGTTTCCCTCGAGCCACCGCGCGAAACGGTCCGCGATCCCGACGAGGTCCCACCCTCCGCTCTCGACGATCGCCCGGGCCACGCACAGCGACATCTCCGTATCGTCCGTGACCCCTCCGGGCGGCAGGTTCAGCCACCCCCCGCCGACGACCTCGCGGTGGACGCCGAACCGCTCCCGGATCTGCGCGGGCTTCATGAACTCCGTGGTGGCGCCGAGGGCGTCCCCCACGGCGGACCCGAGGAGGGCTGCCTGCGCCCGACGCACGATGCCCGCGCGGTCCCGAGATCCGGCGGCCGGGGGATTCAATACGACCTCACGGCCACGTCGAAATCCCCTCCGATCACCAGCGCCTCCTCCTCCGCCTTCGGCAGGACGCCGGTCAGGAGGTCCGCCCGGAAGAAGACCTTGGAAGCGGGGACGTCGGCCTCGAAGACATGGCAGCCGAATTCCCAGGCGTACTCGAGCCGGGAGGAGAAGGAGTTCAAGTTGTTCAGCCGGACCACCGCGCGGTTCTCGCCGGGCTCGTCGAGGACCAGGTAATCCCCGATGTTGCGGACCCCCCGGTACAGGCGGAAGACCTCCGCGCCGGGATACCGGCGCTTCAGTTCGTCCTGGACGAATTCGTAGAGCAGGTCGAACTGGGACTCGACGGCGTTGGTCAGGGCGCTCTCCCGCATCCGTTCGGAGAGGTAGAGGAGATACTCCCTGGAATCGACCTTCTCGATCCGCCCGGCGTGGTAGACGGGGGGGATTCCGAACCGGCTCTCCACCCAACCTTTCAGGACCGCCCCTTCCTCCGAACTGGCGTCCAGCATCCAGCCCCGCAGGAACCGGAGGTAGCCGTTCCGGAGGGACCGGCGGTCGGCGGGGGACGCCTCGCTCCGCGGCCTTCCGGCCTGGAAGACCACGTCCATGTAGTCGCGGAACGCGCGTTCCCGCGCGCGGGGTTCCGCGAGGCGGGAAAGCCGCTCGAAAAACGACCGGTGGGCGCGCCGGACGCCCTGGATCTCGATCGGCCGGGGATTCCGGTTGAAGTGTGGCGATGCGATCATCCACGGAGGGAGGTCGCACCGGTTTACCGGGAGGGTGGCGATCGCCATCCGCTCATCATACCACCCCCGCCGCAGGCCGCGCGGCGGGTGCGACTCGCGCGGTTACTTGACGATCTTCCAGGACCCGTCCGGCTGGCGGCACGCGGTGCCGTACGCCTGGTGCTCCTCCCCGCCGATATTCACGGTCTGCGTGTATTCGCGGCAGTAACGCCCCCCCTCGGCCCGGTAGGTCCTCCTGGGGGTGACGGACCCGTGATGACCGGAGTCCGGGTTCCGCCACGTCCGGGTTTCGCCCGTCCGGGAGTTCTCCAGGGCGTACTGGGCGGTCCGCTGCATCTCCAACTGGTCCGCACGGTCGAGCGATCTCCCGATCTCCTGGCCGACCAGCAATCCGGCGATGGCGCCGATCGCCGTGGCGACGACCCGCCCGGTCCCGCTCCCGACCTGGGAACCGATGACGGCGCCGCCGACGCCCCCGACGACCGATCCCGCGCCCTCCTTGGGGCCCATCGTGGAGGCGCATCCCGCAAACGTCACCGCCAGAAGAAGCGTTCCGACAAGAAACTTTTTCATGTCCGTTCCTTTCCCGTTGGTGGATTTTCCAGCGGAACTTCCCTCATCATGGTTAGACGTATACTCACGATGAATTAGACGTATTCCGCGGGAGAAACTTCGATGGCGGGCGAAGAAGGCCTCCAGGCACGGGTGTTCTTCCTGGTCGCCGCCACCTTTTCGACGATCTACCTCACCCAGCCGGTCCTCCCGGTCCTGGGAGAGGAGTTCGGGGTCGGGGCGGCGAAAGCGTCCCTCACCGTTTCGGCGGTGATCTTCGGGATCGCCCTCGCCACGCTTCCCTTCGGGCTCCTCGTGGACCGGTACCCCGCGCGTCCGATCATCCTGTGCGGGGGGACGGTGGCGGCCCTGTGCGGCTTCCTTTGCGCGGCGACAAGGAATTTCCCCCTGCTGGTCGCGGCAAGGTTCCTCCAGGGGGTGTTCGTCCCGTCCCTCACGACGTGCCTGGTGGTTTACCTGGTCCGTCGCCTTCCCCCCCAGCGGTTGAACGTCGCGATGGGATCGTACGTTTCGGCCACCGTGGCGGGAGGACTGGGGGGCCGCCTGCTCGCGGGGTTCATCCATCCGCCGCTGCACTGGCGGTACGCCTTCGTTACCGCCTCCGTCCTGCTGCTCCTCGCGACCCTCGACGCGGCCCGGTGGCTGCCGCGGGAAGAGGAACCGACGGAAACCGGGGAGGAAAAGGCGGGATTCGCATCCCTTCTCGCGCGGCCCGACCTGCTGCGGATCTACTCCGTCGGGGCGGCCGCCTTCGCCGCCTTCTCCTCCATCTTCAACTACCTGCCGTTCCACCTCTCCGGGCCTTCGTTCCGCCTTCCCACCCACCTCATCACGATGCTCTACCTGCCGTATCTCGTCGGCGTGGCGATCGGCCCCTTCGCGGGACGTCTCGGGAACCGGTTCGGGAACGGAGCGATGATGGCGCTGGGATCCCTGGTGTTCGGAGTGTCCGCCCTGGCGATGCTGCTTCCATCCGTACCGGCGGTCGGAGCGGCATTGGTGGGGGCCTGCGCCGGATATTTCGTCGTCCACACCGCGGCGGTCGGGGCGTTGAACCGGAAGCTCACCGCGAGCCGCGGGCGCGGAAACTCCCTGTACGTCTTTTTCTACTACCTGGGGGGAACGGCCGGGATTACCGCGAGCGGCCACGCGTACCACGGGGCGGGTTGGCGCGGCGTGGTCGCGCTCGTGGGGGGCATGCTCCTCGTTCCCCTGGCCGCGGGGATCCTCGTGGCCAGGGGGGACCGCGCGGCGGGGGCTATTTCACCGCCCCCATCGTGAAGCCGGCCACGAACCGGTCCAGGAAGAAGGTGTAGACCACCGCCACGGGAAGGCTGGCGATCAGCGCCCCGGCCATGAGCGGCCCCCACTGGAACACGTCGCCGCGCACCAGTTCCGTCGGCACCCCGATGGAGACGGTCTTCTTCACCGAAACGGAAATGAACGTCAGGGCGTAGATGAATTCGTGCATCGACAGGGTGAAGGCGAACACCACGACCGTCAGGATCCCCGAGATCGCCAGCGGGAGCACGACCTTCGCCATCGCCCCGAACCGGCTCAAGCCGTCGATCATGGCCTGTTCCTCGATGTCCTTCGGGATCGTCTTGAAAAACCCCATCAGCAGCCAGGTGCAGAAGGGGATCGTGAAGGTCGGGTAGACGAGGATCAGGGACCAGAGGGATTCCTGGAGGCCGAAGAAGGAGGCGAAGCGGGACAGCGGGATGAACAGGATCGTGGGCGGGACGAGATAGGTGAGGAAGAGGCCGATCCCCAGCGTTTCCCCCCACCCCTTTGCCCAGCGCGCCAGGGCGTAGGCGGCGGGGACGGCGGTGGCCAGGGTGATGGCCACGACGGCCAGGCCGACGAGGAGGGTGTTCACCAGGTACGCCGTGAAGTGGGTCTCGAAGAACAGGGTCCGCAGGTGGTCCAGCGTGGGCGGCTCGTTGAACAGGAACGGGTTGTTCATCGGGCTGAACAGATCGTGGTCCCGCTTGAAGGCGGCGATCACCATCCAGTAGAAGGGGAAGGCGCCGAAGAAGGCGAACGCCCCCAGCACCGAGTAGAGCCCTCCGCGGCGCGCGATTCTGCCCAGGTTCGCCATCAGACCACCTCCGTCCGCCGGGCCGTCCGCAGGATGAACACGGCGACCGCGGCCAGCACGGGGAACATGAACAGGGAAATGGCCGCCCCCTGGGCCAGGTCCCCCCCCTCGATCCCCTTGAAGAACGTCCAGGAGGAGAGCACCTGGGTCATGTGCACCGGGCCTCCCCGGGTCAGGACGTACACGACGACGAGGTCCGTGAACGTGAAGACGACGCCGAAGAGGAATGCGATGCTGATGATGGGGAGGGTCAGCGGGATCGTGATCATCAGGGTCCGGCGCCACGGGGAGGCGCCGTCCACCTCGGCGGCCTCGATGAGGTCCTTGGGGATGGAGCTCAACCCCGCCAGCTGGATCACGGTGGCCAGGGGGAGGATCCGCCATACCTGGACCAGGATGACGGACGCCATCGAGAGCCCCGGAACGCCCAGCCAGTACAGGTTCGTCTGGAACCCGAGGAGGGAGTCCTTCGCCCCGAGAAGTCCGGCGTACCGCAGGATCCAGTCGATCGGGCTGAAGATCGAATCGAACATCCAGAGCCAGCCGATCGTCCCGAGGGAGATCGGCGCGGTCCACGGGAGGAGGACCAGGAATCGCACGAGTCCCTTCCCCCGGAACGGCTTGAGCAGGGCGGTGGCGAGCATGCGGGACAGCACGATGACGATCGTCTGGGAGAGCAGGGTGAAGACGAAGGTGTTCCGGAGGGACAATCGGAAGACCGGGTCCGCGAGGGCCGCCCGGAAGTTCTGCAGGCCGACGAGCCGTAAACCCGGGTCCCCCGTGGTGGCGTCGCTCAGGGAGTACAGGACGGCGAGCACGAACGGAGCCCCGATCATCGCCGCGATGTAGAGGACCGCCGGGGCGATCAGCAGCTTCGCGAGCACCCCTTGCCGGTCGAGGATTCCCCCGCGCGCCGTGCCCGATGCGGGATCCGTGCGGCCGGGAAGGTTCATGATGCGTCTCCCGGCAGGGCCAGCCCGCTCTTCCGGTCGAACCGGCGCAGGTCCCCGCGGGCCACCATGAACGGATACGTCATCCCGGACTCGATCGGGACGGTCAGGCTTCCGGGGATGCGCGACACGACGTGCCGCGCGTGGGACTTCTCCCCCACGTTGCCGTACACGAGCCGCTCGGCCCCGAGGTACTCGACGTACGTGATCTCGAACGGGTAGGTGATCATCCCTTCCGATCCCTCCACGGCGTCGACGGGCAGGAACGTCTCCGGCCGAAAGCCCAGGAGGATGTCTCCCTGCTCGAGGAGGTTCATCGGGGGGGATCCCACGAAGGTGGCCACGAACGTGTCCGCCGGCCACCGGTAGATCTCCAGCGGCGTGCCGACCTGGCGGATCTTCCCCTGGTTCATCACCACGATCCGGTCTCCCAGGCCCATGGCCTCCACCTGGTCGTGGGTGACGTAGATCGTGGTGATGCCGACGCGCCGCTGGAACTGCCGCAGCTCCTCGCGGGCGGAGGCGCGCAGGAGCGCGTCGAGGTTGGACAGCGGCTCGTCGAGCAGGAAGACGCTGGGCTCCCGGACCATGGCGCGGGCCAGGGCCACGCGCTGGCGCTCCCCACCCGACAGCTCGCGCGGTTTGCGGTCGAGCAGCCGCAGGATCTTGAACATCTCCGCCGCCCATTCGACCTTCTTCCGGACCGCCCGCTCTTCCACCCCCCGGGCGCGGAGCGGGAAGGCGATGTTCTTGAGATC
>JAJZRM010000044.1 GCA_021802685.1 Deltaproteobacteria bacterium
CCTTCTACAACGAGACGGTGGGGAAAGGGATCCACCCGACCCCCACGGTGGGGATGGTGGGGCTCCTGGAGGACGCCGACGCGCGGCTGGTCCAATGGTTCGACGCCCCCGGGGACGCGGTTTTCCTCGCGGGAGCGGACCGGCTCGGCGTCCACATCGGAGGGTCCCTGTACCTGAAGGAGGTCCACGGGAAAACGGCCGGCACCCCGCCGCCGGTGGACCTTTCCCATGAAAAGCGGCTGCAGGAATTCCTTCGGACCGCGGCGGAGGAACGGGTGCTCTCCTCGGCGCACGACCTGGCGGAAGGGGGGTTCGCCTGCGCGCTGGCGGAGGCTTGCGTCACGCGTCCGGACGGTCCGATCGGCGCAAAGGTGGCGAACCCGTTCCCGGATACCGTTCGGCCGGATTTCGCGATGTTCTCGGAATGCCAGGGGGCGGTCCTGCTCTCCTGCCGCCCCGGGAAACGCGAGGACCTGCTCGACGCCGGGCGCCGGTTCCGTATTACAATGAGGGAATTGGGGACCGTCGGAGGGGACCATATCGACATCGAGGGGATCGCGGCGGTTTGCGCGGCCGACCTCCGCAAGGCGTGGGGGGAAGGGTTCGCGAAGGCGTTGGGGCTGGAGGGATAAGGCATTGGGCATGGCGGACGACTGGGGCGAGGAATGCGGCGTTTTCGGGATCCACGGGCATCCCGAGGCGGCGAACATGACCTATCTCGGCCTTTATGCGCTGCAGCACCGGGGCCAGGAGAGCGCGGGGATCGCATGCTCCGACGGGGAGGTGATCACCTTCCACAAGGAAATGGGGCTGGTGGCCGACATCTTCTCCGAGGAGATCCTGTCCCGCCTTCCCGGCCGAAGCGCTATCGGCCATGTCCGTTATTCCACCACGGGATCCTCCGAGTTGAAGAACGCCCAGCCGGTGGTGGTGGACTTCGAGTCCGGGTCCATCGCGGTGGCCCATAACGGGAACCTCGTCAACGCCCAGGAGATCAAGCGGGAGCTCGAGGTGGAAGGTTCCATCTTCCAGTCCACGATGGACACGGAAGTCATCGTCCACCTCATCGCCCGCTCCCGGAAGGAACGGATCGAGGACCGGATCGTGGACGCGCTGAACCAGGTCCGGGGCGCGTTCTCCCTCCTTTTCCTGACGCCGGACAAGATGATCGGCATCCGGGACCCGCACGGCATCCGCCCCCTGGTGCTGGGGAGGATGAAAGGGGAGGACGGCGGGACCGTGATCTGCTCCGAGTCGTGCGCCCTCGACCTGATCGAGGCGGAATTCCTGCGCGAGGTGGACCCCGGGGAGATGGTCGTGGTGGATGCCCGCGGTACGGAGACCCACCGGCCGTTTCTCCCCGCCATGGAGCGGCTGTGCATCTTCGAGCACGTGTACTTCTCGCGGCCCGACTCGATCATGGGCGGCAAGAGCATCTACGAGGTCCGCAAGGAGCTCGGCCGCCAGCTGGCCCGGGAACATCCGGCCGAGGCCGACGTCGTCATCCCCGTGCCCGACTCCGGCGTGCCGGCCGCCCTGGGCTATTCCGAAGCTTCGGGGATCCCGTTCGAGATGGGGCTGATACGGAACCATTACGTAGGCCGGACCTTCATCGAGCCGCAGCAGTCGATCCGCCATTTCGGGGTGAAGATCAAGCTGAACGCCGTGCGGGGGGTGGTGAACGGCAAGCGGGTCGTGGTGGTGGACGATTCCATCGTCCGGGGCACGACGGGACGCAAGATCATCAAGATGATCCGGGCGGCCGGGGCGAAGGAGATCCACGTTCGCATCAGCTCCCCGCCGACCTGCTACCCGTGTTATTACGGGATCGACACGCCTTTGCGGCGCGACCTGATCGCCGCGACCCATACGCTGGATGAGATCAACACGTATCTCACCTCCGATTCACTGGGGTACCTCAGCATCCAGGGGCTTCACGCGTGCGTTCCGACCCGGAAGACGACGTACTGCGACGCCTGTTTCACGGGGAACTACACGGTACCGCTGGAGACGGAGGAGACGGGGGAGCAGCTGCCCCTGTTCCGGGGATCGGTCCGCATATGAAACCCGAAAACGGCGGGTCCGCCGCGTTCCCGGCCGACCTCCGCCGGGACCGGAGCCGTTTCCTGTCCATCCTGAAGGAAAAAAGCTACGAGAAACGGCGGGTCATCCTCTCTTCGGGACGCGAGTCCGACTTCTACATCGACTGCAGGCAGACCACGCTCGACGCGGAAGGCGCGGTCCTGACCGGCCGCCTGTTCTGCGCGATGCTCGAGGCGGGGGAGCGGCCGGAAGCGGTGGGGGGGATCACTCTCGGAGCGGATCCGATCGTCACCGCCGTGTCGATCACCAGCGTCCTGCGCGGCTGGCCGGTCCCGGCGTTCATCATCCGGAAGGAACCCAAGAAGCACGGGACCGCCCAGTGGATCGAGGGGACGAAGAACCTCCGCCCCGGGATGCGCGTGGCGATCCTCGAGGACGTGGTCACCACGGGGGCCTCCACGCTTCGGGCGATCGAGCGCTCCGTCCTGTCCGGACTGGTCGTGGCGCGGGTCCTGTGCCTCGTCGACCGGAACGAGGGCGGAGCGGATGCCGTGGCGCAGGCGGGGTACCGGGTCGAGCCGATGTTCCTGAAGGAGGACGTGGAGAATGCCTGAACCCATCCGGCGTTCGGCCGGGATACTGGCCCTCCTGGTTCTGGCGTCGTCCACCGCCGGCTGCGGGCCCCGGTCGGTCGCCTTGTACGAAAAGGTCGTCGGGTCCCCCTCGTACGGACAGGTGACGGAAGCCGCGACGCGCACGCGGGAGGTCCATGACGGGCTGGACACGCGCTTCATCCTTTCCGCGACATGGCTCTCCGAACCGTGGCTCAAGGCGTTCTCGGAAGAATACTCCAGCATCTATTACCTGGATCCCGGCCGCAGGGAACGGGTGATCGCCCGGTGGCGCGACGAGTCGGCGCGGTATGTCCGCTTCTTCGTGGCGTTGTACATACCGGACGAGAAGGGGAACGACCTGGAGAAACCGGAAACCCTCTGGAGCCTCCGGCTGGTCGGTACGGACGAAAAGGATTTCGAGCCGGCGTATGTCCGGAAGTCGTCGCTCCGGCCGGAAGAGATCTCCCGGTTCTTCCCGTACTCGGGGACGTGGTACCGCGCCTACGAGGTGGCGTTCCCGAAGGAGGCGGAGCCTCCCCAAGGCGCACCGAAGGCGGGGGAGCCGCGCCTGAAGCTCGTTCTCGCCGGCGTGCAGGGACGCGCCGTCCTGGCGTGGCGGTAGCCTTTGCGGGAGCGGCGTAACGGCTACATCCTGGAGCGGCGGATCACGGTGTCTTTTCGCCCGTGTTCGTCGTCCTGGTACGGGTAGTCGATCGTGGTGTGCAGCCCCCGGCTCTCCTTCCTCTGCAGCGCGCAACGCACGATCAGCTCGGCCACCGTGCAGATGTTGCGCAGTTCGAGCAGGTCCCCCGTCACCCGGAAATTCCAGTAATATTCCGAGATCTCCCGCTGCAGCAGCTCGATCCGGTCGAGGGCGCGCGACAGCCGCTTGTTCGACCGCACGATCCCGACGTAGTTCCACATGGTCCGCCGGATCTCGTCCCAGTTCTGGGAAACCACGACCGCCTCGTCGGGCTCCTGCGCCTCTCCGAGGTCCCACTTCGGTATGGGGATCCGGGGGCGGGGCTTCCCCACGTACGACTCGACCGCGCGCCGGACGGCCCGGTCGGAGAAGACCAGCGCCTCGATCAGCGAGTTGGAGGCGAGCCGGTTCGCCCCGTGGAGCCCCGTGCAGGCGCATTCCCCGACGGCGAACAGCCGCCGGATGTCCGTCTCGCCGTGGAGGTTCGTGCGAACGCCGCCGCACTGGTAGTGCGCCGCCGGGACCACGGGCAACGGCTCCTTCGTCATGTCGATTCCGAACGAGAGGCACGTCCCGTAGATGTTGGGAAAATGGTTCCGGATGAATTTCCCTCCCTTGTGCCGGATGTCCAGGTAGACGCAGTCCTCGCCGGTCCTTTTCAGCTCCGCGTCGATCGCCCGGGCCACGATGTCCCTGGGGGCGAGCTCCTTCATCGCGTGGGTCCCCTCCATGAACCGTTTCCCCGCGCGGTTCAGCAACACCGCCCCTTCCCCGCGCACCGCCTCGGAGATGAGGAACGATTTGGCGTGGGGGTGGTAGAGGCAGGTGGGGTGGAACTGGACGAATTCCATGTTGGCGATCGTGGCGCCCGCCCGGTACGCCATGGCGATGCCGTCCCCCGTGGAGACGTCCGGGTTGCTCGTGTACAGGTACACTTTCCCGGATCCGCCGGTGGACAGGACCGTCGTGTCCGCGACGAAGGTGTGGATCGCTCCCGTCTTCCGGTCCAGCACGTACGCTCCCAGCACTTCGTCGGGGTCCTGCCGGTCGAAGGCGAGCTTCTGGCGGGTGATGAGATTGACCGCCACATGATGTTCGAGCAACCGTACCTTGCGGTTTTCCCGCACCCGTTCGAGCAGCGCCCGCTCCACCTCGCGTCCCGTCAGGTCCTCGGCATGGAAGATCCGGCGCGTCGAGTGCCCGCCCTCCCGGTGCAGGTCGTACTCTTTCTTCCCCTCCCGGCGCGTGAATACGACGCCCCAATCGATCAGCTCCCGGATCCGCGCCGGCGCGTCGCGCACGACCAGGTCCACCGTGTCCGGGTGGCACAACCCCGCCCCGGCCCTGTGGGTGTCCTCGATATGCGACTCGAACGTGTCCTCTCCGCTCCACACGGTGGCGATTCCGCCCTGGGCGTAGTTCGTGCTCGACTCGGCCGCCTCCTTCTTCGTGATGATGGTGACCGTCCCTTTCCGCGCCGCCCGCAGGGCGAAGCTCAAGCCCGCGATTCCGCTGCCGATCACAAGGAACTTCGATACCCTTTCCATCCCGATTCCTCCGCGCGTTTGGCCCCCGACGTTTGGCCCCCGGCGGTTTGACTTGGCCGGGGGCATTCCCTACAATATTACGAATTATGGTTTATTTACGAAGCGTTTTCGTTATTTCCCTGATTCTCTGGCCGATGTCGGCCCTGACGGACATCTATCGATACGTGGACGCGGAAGGGGTCATCCACTTTTCGAACGTCCAGCCGGACGGCAAATTCCATCTCTACCTTCGAGAGGGGCCCAAACCGGCGCCGCCTCCGAGGAGCGGGCCGAGGGCAGGATACGCGGCGGAGGGCTGGATGGCGGACTACGTCAACCGGTACTGCCGGGCGAACAACCTGTCTCCCGCGCTGGTGCACGCCATCATCAAGGCGGAATCCGACGGCCGGCGCAAGGCGGTATCCCCCAAGGGGGCGAAGGGGGTCATGCAGCTGATGCCCTTCACCTCGAAGCGGCTGAACGTCAGCGACCCGTTCGACCCGATCGAGAACATCGAGGGGGGGATCAAGTACATCAAGGAGCTCCTCGCCACGTTCGATGGAGACGTCACCAACGCCGTCGCGGCCTACAATGCCGGCCCGGCGGCGGTGAAGAAATACGGGGGCATCCCGCCGTTCCAGGAGACCCGCCTGTACGTCCGGCGCGTTCTCAACCTGTATCGCCAGTACTCCTTCCTCGAATGAGCGGCGCGTCCCGCCTGAACATCCCCAACCTGCTCACCCTGTTGCGGATCCTGGCCATCCCGGTGGTGGTGTTCATCCTGCTTCCGGGCGAGGACGGGTTGATCTCTCCGAAAAGTTCGGTGGCCGCCTTCCTGATCTTCGTCGCCGCGTCCGTCACGGACCTCTTCGACGGGTACATCGCCCGGCGGTACCAGCTGATCACCGACTTGGGGAAGCTTCTGGACCCCCTCGCCGACAAGCTGCTGGTTTGCGCCGCCATGATCATGCTGATTCCGAACTGGCGGGTGCCCGCGTGGATGGCGGTCATCGTCGTGGCCCGGGAGATCGGCGTCACCGCCCTGCGGGGGATCGCCTCCACGGAAGGCGTGGTCATCGCCGCGTCGCGGCTCGGGAAGTGGAAAACCGTCCTGCTGAACATCGGGGTGGCGATGCTGATCCTGCACATTCCCGTTTTCGGCCTGCCCGTCCACCAGATGGGAATCGGGTTTCTCGCCGCCGGCCTCGTGCTCACCACCTGGTCGGGGCTGGACTACTTTTTCCGCTTCGTGGGGGAGATCTTCAAGCGCTGACCGAGGTTTATCGTATTTCGGCAAGCGGGATCTTGACAGGTACCCTCCGTTTTTCGCATACTTGTTAATCTGCGCGGGCGTAACTCAGCGGTAGAGTGCGACCTTGCCAAGGTCGAAGTCGCGAGTTCAAATCTCGTCGCCCGCTCCATTGCATGGCGAAAGCCCCCGGAAGCTTCCAAGGCCGCCGGGGGCTTTTTCTATTCACGCCCCAGGTACGCGGCCCGGATCCGCGGTTCCCGCAGGAGATCCTTCGACGGCCCCTCCATGACGATTTTCCCGGTTTCCATCACGTAGGTGCGGGAGGAGACCTTCATGGCCTGTCGGATGTTCTGCTCCACGAGCAGGACGGTCGTCCCGGCGGCGTGGATTTCCCGGATGATGTCGAAGATCTCCGCCACCATCAGGGGCGCCAGCCCCAGGGTGGGTTCGTCCAGCAGCAGCAATTTCGGAGAGGAGAGCAGGGCGCGGGCGATCGCCAGCATCTGCTGCTCCCCACCGGAGAGGGATCCTCCCGGCTGCCGCAACCGGCCGGAAAGGACCGGGAACCGCCTCAGCACCCGTTCCATGTCCGCGGCGATCCCGGCGTCGCGGCGGATGAAAGCCCCCATCTCCAGGTTCTCCCGCACGGTCATGCGGGAGAGGATCGCCCGGCCTTCGGGGACGAGCGCCACGCCGCGCGCAAGGATCCGGTGGGAGGGGAGCCCCGCGATGTCCTCCCCCCGGAAGACGATCGCCCCCGCCCTGGGCGCGAGGACGCCCGCGATCGTCTTGAGCAGGGTGGTTTTTCCCGCGCCGTTGGCGCCGAGGATCCCGACGATCGCCCCTTCCGGGACCTCGATGGAGACCCCCTTGAGCGCTTTGATGTTCCCGTAATACGTTTCCAGGTCCCGGACCTCAAGCATCCTCAGACCCTTCCTCGGGCCCCAGGTACGCCTCGATCACCCGGGGATCTTTCCGGATCGCGGCCGGAGGCCCTTCGGCGATCATCCGGCCGAAGTTGAAGACCACGAGACGGTCGCACGCCTTCATCACGAGGGACATGTCGTGTTCGATGAGGAGGATCGTCACCCCCAGCAGGCGCACCCGCCGGATCAGTTCGAACACTTCCCGCGTTTCCGCCTCGTTCATCCCCGCGGCCGGCTCGTCCAGCAGGAGCAGCCGCGGCTCCGCCGCCAGCGACCGGGCGATCTCGAGCCGCCGCTGGTGCCCGTAAGGGAGGGCTCTCGCCTCCCGGCCCGGGTCCGCGCCTTCCAGCCCCACCAGTTCGAGCAGTTCCCGCGTCCGTTCCCGGATCTCCCGTTCCTCCCCGCGCTGCCCCCGGGTGCGCAGAACGCCGCGCCACACGCCGGCGCGGCTGCGGCAGTGGCGGCCCACCATGACGTTCTCCTCCACGCTCATGGCGGAGAACAGCCGGATGTTCTGGAACGTCCGGCTGATCCCCCGGTGGGCGATGGCGTGCGGAGGGAGCCCGCCGATCGGACGGCCGTCGAAGATCACCGTTCCTTCCGTCGGCGGGAAGAACGCCGTGATCACGTTGAAGAGGGTCGTCTTCCCGGCCCCGTTGGGTCCGATGATCCCCAGGATCTCTCCCGCCTCCACGGAGAAGGAGATGTCCGCAAGGGCGGCGAGCCCGCCGAAGGACTTCCCGACCCGTTCGAGGGAAAGCAGCGCTTTCACGGCGCTTCCTCCGCCCGTGCGCGATGGAGCCGGCGGAGGAGGGGGGGATCGATGACCCCCTGCGGCCGGTAGATCATCATCAGGACGAGAAGCAACCCGTAAAGCATGTGCCGGTAATCGCTGACGAACCGAAGCGCCTCGGGGAGCAGGGTGAGCGCCGCGGCGCCGAAGACGGAGCCGAGCAGATGCCCGCTGCCGCCGAAGACGGCGTACACCAGGATCTCGACCGCCCGGTGGTACGTGAAATCCTCGGGGCTGATGTAGGAGGTGGAGTGGGCGAAGAGGGCGCCGGCGAGGCCCGAGACCATCGCCCCCTGGGAGAACGCCAGCACCTTGTAGTAGGTGACGGGGATCCCCATCGCCTCCGCGGCCTTCTCGTCCAGGCGGATGGCCGCATACGCGCGCCCCACGCGCGTCCGGTCGAGCCGCAGGAAGAAGGCGATCACGAGCGCGGTCACGGCCAGCAGGATCAGGAAGACGGAAAGCGCGATGAACTGGTTCGGACGCAACCCCGCGTCGCCCGGCGCGAATCCCGCGTCGGCCAGGTTCGCGAGGAGCACCCGTCCCATCTGGGGGACGGCGGCTACGCCCACCGCGCCGCCGGTCAGGGTCTCCCAGTTGACCGCCACCGCGCGGATCACCTCGCCGAAGCCCAGCGTGGCGATGGCGAGGTACACCCCGGAAAGCCGCAGCGAGGGCAACCCCACAAGGACCCCCGCGCTCCCCGCGAGCACGGCCCCGAGGGCGATCCCCGCGGGGATCGGCAGGCCGCACTTCGTGGAGAGGAGAGCGGCGGTGTACGCCCCGATGCACATGAAGCCGGCGTTTCCCAGGGAAAGCTGCCCGGTGGACAGGGTGATGTAGATGCTCACGCCGAGGAGGACGTTGATCAGGAGGAACGATCCCACCTGGAGGTGGTACGGGTTGAGCCACTCGACCGGCATCGTCACGGCTTTCCGTCGGACACGGCCTGCCCGAACAACCCTTGCGGCCGGACGAGGAGGACGACGATGATCGTGACGAAGGCGATGGCGTCCCGATAACCGGCGGGGCCGTACGCCACGACGAAGGTTTCGGACAGCCCCAGGATCAATCCTCCCGCCATGGCGCCGTAGACGCTTCCCATGCCGCCGAAAATGATGATGGCGAGTCCTTTCAGCCCCATGGAGAGGCCGATCCGGTTGTTGATGAAATTGAACGCCATCCCCACCAGGACCCCCGCGACGCCGCCCATCGCCGAGGCGATCACCACGGTGGCGGTGATCATCCGGTTCGTGTCCACGCCAAGCAGGCCCGCGGTTTCCAGGTTCTCCGCGGTCGCGCGCAGCGCCTTCCCCGCCCGGGTCCGGGACAGCCACAGGGAGAGCCCGGCCATCATCAGGAGGGAGATCCCCAGGATCGCGGCCTGGACGAGGTACACGGTGACGGAACCGGCCTGGAACCGGATATCGGAGAAGGGGGTTTCGAAGAGATGGTTCCCGGCGCCGAAGATCCGGTGCGCCGCGTTCTCCAGGAGGATGGAGACGCCGATCGTGCTGATGAGGGAAGCCAGGTGGGACGCCCCGGGGCGCTTCCTGAGCGGCCGAAGGGCGAACCGGTCCAGGAGCAGCCCCATGGACGCAGCGGCGGCGATGGCGCCGAGGAACGCCACGGGGAGGGGAACGCCGGCCTTGCTCACGAGGAGCATGCCGACGAACGCCCCGAACATGAAGATCTCCCCGTGCGCCATGTTGATGATGCCGAGCACCCCGAAGACGAGGGTGTACCCCAGCGCCACGATGGCGTAGATGCCGCCCAGGGTGATGCCGTTGATCGCCTGTTCGAGAAACATCCGCCGGTTGTTCTCCGCGGCGGTTACCGGAAGGGCCGGAACCTGCCGCCCTGGATGATGAGGACGTTCGGATCCATCACCACGTCCCGGTCCGCGTCGAAGGAGAACTTCCCGAGGACCCCCATGTGGTTTTTCGTCGCCGCCAGGGCGTCCCGCAGCTTCTCCCGGTCGGCGGACCCGGCCGCCTTCAGGGCGTTCGCCATGATGTGGAGGGCATCGTACGCCTGCGCCGCGAACTGGTCCGGTTTCTTCCCGTACGCCTTTTCATACTTCGCCACGAAGGACTTCACCTTCGGGTCGTCCCTTTCGGCGAACCACGGGGTGGCCACGATCAGGCCTTCCGACGCGTCCCGCGCGATCTCGATCACCTTGGGGGAGTTGAAGCCGTTCCCGCCGACGAACGGTACCGTAATGCCCATCTTCCGCGCCTGGGACAGGATGACGGCTCCCTCCTCGTACAGGGCGGAGCAGAAGACCCCGTCGGGCGAAAGGGACGCGATCCGGGTCAGCTGCGCCCTGTAGTCGGACTGCCCTTTCTGGAACTCCTGGACGGTGAGGATCGAAAGGCGAAGCCGTTCGGAGACCTCCTTCATCGTGTCGAAGCCGGACTTGGTGAACACGTCGTCGTTTCCGTAGAGCAGGGCGACCTTCTTGAGGTTGTACTTCTTCACCGCCATGCCGATCGAGGCCGGGATCGCAAGCGATTCGGGCAGGGAGTTCCGGAAGACGTATTTCCCGATTTGGGTGATCCCCTTCGCCGTTGTGGATGTGCCCATGATGGGCACGCCGCTGGCGTTCGCCTCGGGGCCGACGACCTTCATTTCGGTGGAAAGGGTGGGGCCGAGGATCGCGGCGACCCGCTCCGAGTTGATGAGTTTCTGGGCCGCGGAAAGCGCCTGCTCCGCCTTGCCCGTCGAGTCCTCCACCTTCAGGTCGATGAGGACTTCTCCCTTCGCGTTGACCTCATCCCTTGCCAGCCGGAATCCATTGGTGATCGCCTCGCCGTACCCCGCCCCCGCCCCGGTGATGATGGAGATGACGCCGATCTTCGCCCGGACCGGTTCGCCCTTGGGCTTGGAGGCCGGTCCGGCTTTCCGCGCACCCAGGAACACCAGGGCGAAGAGGGCGCACGTCAAGGCCGCGATGGCCTGATGTTTCCGTTTCATGGGCCCGCTCCTTTATGGAGGAATTATTAGTCGATTCTACCAATTGACGGCGGGGTTCGGGGGATCGCCTTGGTGATATAGTGCGTTTTGGAGGGAACCCTTTGAACGGGCTGCTTTGCGCGTCGTGCGGCAAATCGTACCCGATGAACGCCCCCGTCTGGCGCTGCCTCTGCGGCGGATTGCTCGATGTCCGTTTCAAGGCCCGCTTCGACCTGGACATGATCGTCCGGCGGAAGCCCACGATGTGGCGGTACCGGGAAGCGATCCCCATCGCGGACGAATCGTGCGTCGTCTCCTTCGACGAGGGGATGACCCCGATGATCCCCGCGGACCTCGGGCCCGCGTCGCTGTTCCTGAAGCTGGAGCAGCTCTTCACGACGGGTTCGTACAAGGACCGGGGGGCCGCCGTGCTGATCAGCAAGGCGAAGGAATCCGGAATCGACCGCGTGGTGGAGGACTCGTCGGGGAACGCCGGGTGTGCGATCGCCGCGTACGCCGCGAAGGCGGGGATCCGGTGCGAAATCCTCGTGCCTGCCGCCACCTCCCCCGGGAAACTGGCCCAGATCCTCCATTACGGCGCGGTGCTGAACCGGGTCCCCGGATCCCGTGAAGACACCGCCAGGGCGGCCCTGGCGGCGGCGGAAACGGCCTACTACGCAAGCCACTCCTGGAACCCGTTTTTCTTCCAGGGCACGAAAACCTTCGCGTACGAGGTGTGGGAA